>NZ_JABAED010000039.1:0-41217 GCF_023701875.1 Rahnella sp. CG8 | reverse complement strand
GGAACGCAAGGGCGCCGCAGGCGTGCATTTCACCCTTGCGTTAACCTGGGCGGCGGTGCTACACCCAGCCCTCCGCGAAAGGGCTGACCTTGAGAGGGATAACCGCACCCGGCAGAATGCACACACCCGACGGCGGGGAACGAGGCGGCGACCTTAGCGGCCGGTTTACCGGCCAGTGTCCGTGCGGCGGCGCAGCCGCCTGCGGGGGTTGACCCTTGCCGTTGCCATCGGACCGTAGCCGCAGGCCGGAAACCCGCAGGGGTTCCGCGAAGCTTACCGGCCAAGCCGGTTAGCAAAGTCGGGCAGACGACTGACCAGCCTGCTGGTCATGAGCCGAAGGGGGCCATGTTCTGGCCGTGGTGGTTTGTTGTGAAAATCAGGAACCGGCCTTCGATGACCAGGATGCGGAAGATAAATCCAGGCCACAGCAGGTTGCGGAGAAGCTACCTCACGAAAATCACGCGACAGCACAGGCCCGGTCGTCCCGGAACACCGACTCCCTTCGTCAAGTTTATTGCGCATTGAGCGGGCAGCCGCGGTGGCGAAGCCACGGCAGCGCGCTGTTCAATGGCATTTGACGTTCGCCCTGGCAAACAAAGCATTCAGGCTATAGCCCCGCCGCTCAAATGCGGGGCCATGCTTTTAGGGTCAGTCCTTGAAGGCGTGGTCGAGTTCGTTAATTTGTTTGTAGATTTCCAGCATCTGGCCGCTGAGCTGGTTCGCCACCTGCCCGGCCAGGCGCTGGGTTAACTCGTCGCTGCCCCAGAAGTATTTTTTCTCAAACGCCCGGAACTGCTCGCGGAGTTCATAGGTCGCGTTCGCCAGCGCCGCCACGTCCACCCGCAGGGCAATATTGTCTGAATAGTTGCTCATATCAGGCTCCCGTACTGCTGAAAGGTTGCAACCGGCGCCGCCGGACGCAGACGCTGAAATTCCGCTAGGCGACGCTGCCCCGCCGCGTGGTACTCCTCCATTAACTCGATGCCAATCCAGCGTCGCCCGCACTGCGCCGCCGCGACGCAGGTCGAACCGCTTCCGGCAAAGGGGTCGAGTACTATCGCACCCGGCTGCGTGAAGGACTCAATCAGCGGCCGCAGGATAGAGACGGGCTTTTCCGTCGGATGGTGACGGTTGCCGGTGTACTGCCAGGGCATGACGTCCGGGAGCGGTTTTTCCGGCAACGGCGGGCGCCCTTTGGCGAGGACATAGGCGCTTTCGTGCTGATAGCCGACGAATGCGGATTTCGAAGCATAGGTCTTGGTGAAAACAATGTGGCCTACAACGCGAAAGCCGGCGGCTTTCCATGCGGCCATAAACTGATCCACCCGGTTCCAGCCATAAAAACTCACTGCCAGGCTGTCAGGTTTGAACACCCGGAACATTTCGCGGCTGACCGGTGGCAGCCAGTCGCCGTTTTTGTCATTGGCAATTGACCGCCCGGAACGATCGGTAAACCCGACGAGATAAGGGGGAACAGTCAATATAAAATCCACTGCACTAGACGGAAAACCAGACATAACCTGCTCACAATCACCCTGGATAAATCGGGACATAGCGTTACTCCACATGGGAATACCGGAACCGGCCGGCGCCGTGACCACACCAGAGTCGGGCGCAAAGCGGAGCTGGAAGGCCTGACGCGGAAGCCGCAGCACCGCCAGGAACGGGCTGAATGCACCGTGACTGGCGGTGACCGGGTGAGCAGTTGTGTTTAATGTCAATCAGGAAGGGGGTTAAAGACGCGCAGTGACTATAGGTGATTAGCGTCCGTTATGAGCTGTGAGTTCAACCGATGGATGCAACACACTGATTGAACGGCTCTGAGCGAAAAGCGGTCTAAGATAGTAATATGAGAGCATCAATGTAAATTTTCGGGCAATTCATGCTCAAAACATGTATGAAATTTCTTTTTATAAGTGATTAAGAAGGGCTTTAAATGTCTGCTATTGATGAATTAAAAGTGAAGTATCCAAGCGCGAATGCTTGGCAAATTGGTGATAGCCCAGAACTGGCCAACGAGCTTGCAGACCTTATTAAAAAAGGAATTAAAACGGCCTCATGCGGCTCTTTTCCATCTTACCAGCAAGAAGAATATGCACCTAGGATTGGGAGTTATAACATCATCCTTGACAGTCAAGATGTACCGGTATGCGTTATCAGGTTGGTTTCGATGCGACTTGTGCGTTTTTGTGATGTTACCGCCGACTTTGCCAGAAAGGAAGGTGAAGGTGATTTGAGCCTTGAGTATTGGCGGAAAGAACATCAGCGGTTTTTTACTCGTGAAGGTTATTTTTCTAATGATATGGAGCTGATCACAGAGGAATTTGAGGTTGTTGAGGTTCTGTGAACCGGACAAAGTATCTGCACCGAAGATGAGAAAAATATCGTAGCGTTTTATCTACTGCAACTTATATAAAGTTACGCTTTTGGCACGGAGCGGACATACCAGCCTTCATTTTTTTCATACGCCAGTTCAGTGATGCGCCCTGATAAATGCACATCCGACGCCGGACGCTGAGCCTCATAGCGGCAGGTCGACAGAGATAAACCTGTGAGCCTGCAGGCACGACGTTGCGACAGACCGGTCGCATCACATATCAACATCACGGCTTCCCGCTTCTGGTCTGTCGTCAGTACTTTCGCCCCAGAGCCACCTGAAGCGCCTCCTTATCGAGCATGGCTTCGGCGAGCAGCTTCTTGAGTCGGGCGTTCTCTTCTTCAAGCGACTTCAGGCGCTTAACCTCAGGCACTTCCATAGCGCCATACTTCTTACGCCAGGTGTAAAACGTGGCATCGGAAATGGCGTGCTTGCGGCAGAGTTCACGGGCAGATACCCCGGCTTCAGCCTCGCGGAGAATACTGATGATCTGTTGGTCGGAAAAACGCTTCTTCATGGGGATGTCCTCACGTTGCAGATGAAGACATTACTAACATCGGGGTGTACTAATCAACGGGGAGCAGGTCAAAAAGAACTGCAGCAATGCCTCAGAAGCGAAAGAGCAGTGCGTAGATCCAGAACGTCATCGCTTAAAGGGAAAGGATTAGGTTCAATTCCGGATGCGATACCCATCAGCAAAAGACCACCTGATGTTGCAGACAGAGCCATACCCGGCCACTAGGAAGGTGACCTGATCCAGGGCTCGAAAAACTCCTATATCGTCACCCTCGTAGAACGCCCTTCCCGCTTTGTTATGCTGGCCAAAATCAGTGACAACAAGACCATAACCGTTATATCTGCACTCATCAAACAAGCCCGGTAATTACCCGTTGAGCTTTATAAAACATTAACATGGGATCGGGGTGCTGAAATGACCAGCCACACCCAGTTTACTGTGGCCACAGACATTCAGGTTTATTTCTGTGATCCTCAATCTCCCTGGCAACATGGCTCAAATGAAAATACGAACAGGCTGCTCAGACAATATTTTCCAAAAGGAACTGACTTATCTGTTCACAGCCAGCAAAGACTTAACAGTGTTGCCAGACAGCTAAATGAAAGGCCGAGAAAAACGCTAGACTATGAATCACACGCATAGCGGTTCAATAAGTGTGTTGCATACATCGGTTGAACTCACAGCACATAGCGGACTTTGCTAAAATCAACTTGACCGCCAAGTCTAAGCCATCTTCAAGATACAAAGACGCCGACTTCTATCGCGCAGTCTTCTGTGCATGTGTCAGACTAACGGCATCACGCCTAGTTCCTCTTTATATGCCTGGATTAGCAGTAGAGATGGCACAACTTCACATGACTTTCTTCTGTCGATGTTCAGTCACTTGATTGCCGCATACCCCAGATGCCGCCGACAGAAGCTGTGACCACTAATACCAGCGCGAAAAGTATGGATCCCCAGGCCAGTCCAACGGCATCCATCAGATAGCCGGTTGCTACAGGCAGCAAGCCAGCCGGTATATAGTCGCCGATTTGAGGACTGCTTTGGCTTGTGCGCGATGGCTTTCTGGAACGTGCAGGCCTATCAATGTCATGCCGCCCAGTTGGCCTAGTCCTTTACCGGCACCCGCTAAAAAGGTGGAGTCGACGGGTGCCGGCATCAGCGAGGCGTGGATGGCAAACGTCAGCGGGTATTTTCTCGACTACCGGCTATAAACTGTGGGCTGCCAGTGAGTTAAAGCTTCACCTGACGCGCGCATTCAAGTTATCCATGAGGAGAAGTTTTGGGATGTGATCTGGCTGTATCTGGCTCCGCCGGATAAATCTTTGAGTGATGCCATGATGAGAATAACCAGGTTTATGCGTTACCTTACTGATACTCCTTGCAGCGTGTTCCCAGTGTCACGTTGATTGTCGATGCGGCACATCTGATGGCGAGGGCTCGAACCTCGCCCTGATTGACTTGGCAAAACCATTGTCGTCCATCAGGGCGATATTGACCCGGCCATTCACGGCTACGAAAATCATCTGTTCCCGAATACCGCAACCGCTTTTACAGAGACTCAGGAACTTCTGGCGATATTATTCGGCCAGGATACGCCTCACAGCCGGGTTGAGATGTTTACACAGCCTCAGCCCTGAAAACGACTCAGACGCACCTTTTAAACGTCAGGTGCGTCTGAAGCCGGGGTAATAACTTAGCTCAGCGCCGCAATTTTTGGTGCAGCAACTTCTGCCGGTTTATTGGTGAAACGCGTAACGGCGGTCAGCAGCACCGCGATCACCAGAGAACTGCCCATGAAGACGTAAGAAGCCTGCGGACCGTCGAAGACGCCGTTCAGGTAACCGACGATCCACGATCCGACAAAAGAACCGAGTGCGCCGAAGCTGACGATAAATGCCATCGCACCGGCCATCACATTGCGCGGCAGCAGCTCGGGAATGGCGGCAAAGAAGGGGCCGTAGGGTGTATACATCGCTCCACCGGCGATCACCAACAACACATACGACACCCAGAAATGATTCGCGCCCACGGTAAACGACGCACAGAAACACACCGCGCCCAGCCCGAGGAACAGCAACACAATCAGCTTACGTTGCTGGTATTTATCAGAGAACCAGGACGCCCCGAGCATCAGCGGCACCGCCAGCAGATAAGGCGCAGCGGAAAGCCAGCCGGTCGCCACAATCCCCATACCAGAAGCGGTTTTCAGGATCGACGGCAGCCACATAATGAAACCGTACATGCCGATGTTCCAGAAAAAGTGGATAAACGACAGCGACAGCACTTTGCGTGAACGCAGCGCTTCGCCGTAATTTTTCACCGGCTTCATTTCGGCCTGTTCCGCCGCCAGCGCCGATTCAAGCGCCGCTTTCTCCTGTTCGCTCAGCCATTTTGCATCTGCCGGACGATCAACAAATATCACCCACCAGATAGCCGCCCAGATAATCGCCGGAACGCCTTCGATGATAAACATCCCGCGCCAGCCGAGGGCATCCACCAGATAACCGGAAAGGATCGACATCCACAATACGGTGATCGGATTACCAAGAAACAGGAAAGTGTTGGCTTTCGAGCGTTCCTGCTTAGTGAACCAATGGCTGAGGAAGACCAGCATCGCAGGCATCACCACGCTTTCGGCCACGCCGAGCAGGAAACGAATAATCGCCAGCGCCACCACGCTGTGAACCATGCCGGTGGCAGTGGCTAAAATGCCCCACAGGATCAGGCTCCAGAAAATCAGTTTTTTAGCGCTGCGTTTTTCGGCATAAATCCCGCCCGGCACCTGAAAGAAGAAATAGCCTAGGAAGAACAAGGCGCCAAGCAGTGATGAAATGCCCGGTGTAATATTTAAATCCTGCGCCAGCCCGGAGGCGGCACCAAACCCATAATTGGCACGGTCAAGATACGCCAGACTGTAGGTGATAAACGCCAGCGGGATCAGCTTACGCCAGCGCAGCGGTGCCAGTTTTTGAGGCAAATTGAGGTTCATATGTCGGTTCTCTGAGTTTTAGTATTGCCTGCCAGAATGCCTTCTGGCGTCGTTTTTTAGCGCCAATGTGGATCGTATCTACCTGTCATACACCAACATGTATGACATCATTCATGTTTAAAGATGCACCACTGAAATGCGCCGGGCAATCACCAGACTGGCGAAGTAAAATCTGCGTCACAAAATTCTTTTTTAGCGGGCAGTGGCTCATGAACCCCGCAAAAACCGGCGGGATAACTTCACACTCGCCGCCTGACGTGCTATATCTCTGGCCGTTGTAGGACAACTTATGGCGACGGACAAGATGAGTATTCAATCGATCCAAAAACACAATGTGGTGAATGCGGTTTACGATCAGATCAAGGAAAAGCTGCTCGATGGCAGCTGGCCGCCGGGTAGCAAACTCCCCTCGGAGGCGGAACTGACCGCATCGTTTAACGTCAGCCGCGTCAGCATCCGCAGTGCGGTGCAGCGGTTGCGGGATCTCGGCATTGTGGTGACGCAACAGGGCAAAGGCAGTTTTGTCAGCCAGAACCTCAGTCAGCAAACCCTGCTCAATGAACAGCAGCCGATCATGCACCTGAGCCGCGAAGAGTTTCACGACATGATGGTATTCCGTCAGACGGTGGAATTTAAGTGCATGGAGCTGGCGGTCATCAACGCCACGGCGGAAGACATCACCGCGCTGGAACAGGCGCTGAACCGTATGCTGGTCAATAAAGACGACTACAAAAAGTACTCACAGGCCGACTTCGACTTTCATCTGGCGATCGCCAAAGCCTCGCAGAACAAAGTGTTCTACAACGTGATGAATTCGATTAAAGACATCTATTACTACTATCTGGAAGAGCTGAACCGTGCGCTGGGAATTACGCTGGAAAGCGTCGAAGCGCACATCAAAGTGTTTATGGCGATCAAAAACCGCGACTCTTCAACAGCGGTTGCCGTACTCAATGACGCGATGTCCGACAACGTGACGGCCATCGAAAAGCTCAAACAGTCTCTGCCGGACGCCAAATAAGCGCCTCGCTCCGCGCCAGAATTTGCACTCTGGCGCGGAACCTTTACGGCCTTTACGGACGTGACGCCGTACCATCCGGTGTTCGCGCCATCGTCCAGGAAGGAATACCGCCGACGCACGGATACTGTGCCGCTTTCTTCTCGTCGATATCTATCCCCAGCCCTGGACGGTCGCTCAGATAGGCATAACCCTGATCGATTTCCGCACATCCCGGGAACACATCACGCAGCGCATCGTTCACCGGCGTATATTCCTGAATACCGAAATTGGTCACGCTCATGTCCAGGTGCAAATTGGCACAAACACCGACCGGCGAAATATCGCCCGGCCCGTGCCACGCGGTGCGTACACCGTGCAGTTCGCTGAGCGTCGCCAGTTTTTTCGCCGGCGTGATGCCGCCGATGGTGCTGACGTGACAGCGGATATAGTCGATCATGTTATTGGTAATAAGCGGCTTCCAGTCATTGACGTTGGTAAACAGCTCGCCCATCGAAATCGGTGTGGAAGACTGTTGACGCAACATTTTCAGCCATTCGATATTTTCCGGCGCAACCGGATCCTCGAGATAAAACAGCTGATATTGCTCGAGCGTTTTCGCCAGTTGAACGGACGCAATCGGCTGCACGCGTTCGTGAACGTCGTGGATAAATTCGATGCCAAACCCGAGTTTATTACGCAGATGATCAAACAGGCGCGGCACGCTCTTGACGTAAGATTCCGGGTCAAAATAAATCCCCGGCGTACTGGTGCGCGGCGAGCGTTTAGGCTGAATATTTTTGGCACGTGCCAGACGGGTGGCAATAAGCTTCATGTCGTCAGTCCCTGCTCCGCCGTACATCCCCATCTGGCAGCGCACATACTGATAGCCCTCCTCCATGCGCGCACGGATATTGTCTTCCACTTCAAATTCATCGCCGCCGTCGGTGTGTACATACAGCGGAATACCGTCGCGGCATTTTCCGCCCAGCAGTTCATACACCGGCATGCCGGCCAGCTTGCCTTTGATATCCCACAGCGCCATGTCCACGCCGGAAAGCGCGTTGTTCATAATGGGGCCACTACGCCAGTAACCACTGACGCAGGCTGACTGCCAGATATCTTCAATACGCGTCGGATCCTTACCGATTAAAAACGGTTCCATGTATTCATCAATGGCGGTTTTCACCGCATGAATACGCTGGGTAAACGTGGCGCAGCCTAATCCGTATAAACCCGGCTGGTTGGTTTCCACTTTCACCACCGCGAGATCGATACCTCCGGGTGCCGTCAGAATGGTTTTCACCGCGGTGATTTTAAGATTACTCACAGTAACTCCTTAATATGTATGTCAGACCCGATAACGTCTTTTCCTGATGTGGTGCGTGCCACACAGCGAATGAATAACTCTTAGCGCAGTTATATCTATCAACTCAACTGTCGTCCTACAAGTTATTTTGTTTATATCACCCCTGAACAAACCGCCAAAGCCCGGTGAAGAGATTTTGTGCACTCGATCATACAATCTATTGGAACAAAATTATTTACTTGTTTTGTAAAGAGTAAATAAATTAATACGTTTTTTCACTCTGAAATTGTGTGACACAGATGGCAAATAACTCACCTCAGCATTGATTTAAAAAGAGCCTTGCATCAGTTTAAACACGAATGATGTCATACAGGTTGAGAATCTGATGACGCCCTGAGAAATATCAACGATGAGGAATTATCATGTCTGCTGCATTATTTGATTTAACCGGCAAAACGGCGTTAGTGACGGGTTCTGCCCGCGGTTTAGGTTTTGCTTACGCACAGGGGCTGGCGGCAGCTGGGGCTGGCGTGATCCTCAATGATATCCGCGAAGAACTGTTGCAGGAATCTGTCCAGTCACTGCGTAATCAGGGTTATCAGGCGCACGGTTTTGCCTTTGATGTCACTCGTGAAGATGCCGTGGAAAGTGCCTTCGCCGCCCTCGAAGCGCAGGGATTGCAGGTGGATATTCTGATCAACAACGCCGGGATCCAGTATCGCAAACCGATGGTAGAACTGGAGCTGGAACAATGGCAGCGCGTGATCGATACCAATCTCACCAGCGCCTTTATCGTCTCCCGGGCGGCGGCTAAACGCATGATCGCCCGTGGCAACGGCGGCAAAATCATTAACATCGGCTCGCTGACCAGCCAGGCAGCGCGCCCTACCGTTGCGCCGTATACCGCCGCCAAAGGCGGTATCAAGATGCTGACCTGCTCGATGGCCGCAGAATGGGCAGAATTCAATATTCAGTCCAACGCCATTGGCCCCGGCTACATTCTCACCGACATGAATGCCGCGCTTATCGATAACCAGGAATTCGACAGCTGGGTAAAAGCCAGCAACCCGTCGAAACGCTGGGGTAAACCGCAGGAACTGATCGGCACTGCCGTGTTCCTGTCCTCGTCCGCTTCCGACTACATCAACGGCCAGATCATCTATGTCGATGGCGGCTGGCTGGCAGTGCTGTAAACGCCTGCCTGAACGCTGAAAGACTTTGCCCGCGGCAGCCTGTGCCGTGGGCGGTACCCTGCATCTACATGACCAAACCAATAAAAAAACCTGACCAGGACACTCAAATGAAAGCAACAAAGTCGCGATTTTTTATCCTGTCGCTGTTGTTCATTGTGACGGCCATTAACTATATGGACAGAGCGAATCTGTCCGTCGCGGGCAGTAAGATCCAGTCCGAATTCGATCTGAGCGCCACGCAGCTCGGTCTGCTATTCTCAATGTTTACGTGGTTTTATGCTGCCAGTCAGATCCCCGTGGGCTATGTGCTGGACCGCATCGGCTCGCGTATTCTCTACGGCAGCGCCATTATTCTGTGGAGCATTTTCACTTTCCTGATGGGCTTCTCCTCGCACCATGTGTTCACGACTGCCACCGCCTCGTTCCTGATGCTGCTCGGCTGCCGCGCACTGATCGGCATCGCGGAAGCGCCGTCGTTTCCGTCGAATACCAAAATCATTGCCACCTGGTTTCCGGACCATGAACGCGCACGCGCCACGGCGATTTACTCCAGCGCACAGTATATCGGCCTGGCGTTGCTGACCCCGGCGCTTTCCTACGTTGTGGCGGAATATGGCTGGGAAATGTCGTTCTATCTTTCCGGCGGCGCAGGCATTTTGTTCGGCATCTACTGGCTGATGAAATACCGCGACCCTCAGCACAGTACCGGCACCAACCAGCAGGAACTGAATTACATCCGCGAAGGCGGTGGTTACGGCTCCACAAACCAGGCCAGCGTCAGCGAGAAGGTACGCTGGAAAGACATCAAATATTTCCTCAAACAACGCACTATCTGGGGATTGTTCATCGCGCAGTTCGCCTGCTCTTCCACGCTTTATTTCTTCCTGACCTGGTTCATCGTCTATCTGGAAAAAGGGCTGCATCTGTCGATCACCAAAGCCGGGATCGGCGCGTCATTCCCGTATCTGATGGCGATGGCGGGCGTCCTGTGCGGCGGTACGCTGAGCGACATGCTGCTCAAAAAAGGCAAATCGCGCACCCTGGCCCGCAAACTGCCGGTGATGGCCGGTTTGTGTCTGACGATGGTGATTTGTCTGGTGAATTTCTTTGAAGACCAGCCGACTGTCGCCATTGCCATTTTATCCGTCGCGTTCTTCGCCAACGCCTTTTCCAATCTCGGCTGGGTGGTGTGGAGCGATGTGATCCCGCGTAACTTTATCGGCACGATGGGCGGCTGCCTGAATATCTGCGGCAACCTTTCCGGCATCGTCAGTCCGATTGTCATCGGCGTGATCCTGCAACGCACCAACAATTTCCAGTACGCCATGTGGTACATCGCCGCCGTCGCGCTGGCGGGTTTACTGGCTTACACCTTCCTGGTCGGCAAAATCGAAGTGATCGTGCCGCCGAAATCCGATATTCCCAATCAGCATCGTGCTGACTCAAATCAGCAGAAAATAACCGGGGCATTGAAATGAGCATTCAACACAAAATTACCTGTAAAGCCTGTCTCGCTTATGGCGAAAAAGACGTGCGCGTGGAAAGGCGCGAACTGGAATACAGTGACAGCGATATTCTGGTGAAAGTCGTTTGCGGCGGCATCTGCGGTTCTGACATTCACTATTATCAGCACGGACGCGCCGGGATGTCTGTGCTTAAACACCCGATGGTGGTCGGCCACGAGTTTGTTGGCGTGATAGAAAAAGCGCCGGCAGATTCAGGTTTCCACGCCGGTCAGCGCGTGGCGGTCAATCCCTCGCAGCCGTGCAATCACTGTGCATTTTGTCTCGAAGGGAAACAGAATCTGTGCAAAACCATGCGCTTTATGGGCAGCGCGCAGTTCAATCCGCACGTCAACGGCGGATTCTCTGAATACGTTGTGGCGACGAAAGCCCAGTGCTTTGCCTACAGCAAAGTGCCACCTAAGGTGATGGCCTTTGCCGAACCCACGGCTGTGGCTATCCACGCGGTGAATGTCGCCGGAACGCTGGTTGGTAAAAAAGTACTGGTGATTGGCGCGGGGCCGATTGGTTGTCTGATCCTGGCAGCCGCCCGCAGCTCAGGGGCCGCGGAAATTGTCGCTTCCGACGTCAGCGCCCGCTGTCTCGAACTGGCCGTTGAAATGGGCGCCAATGCCACATTCAACCCGATGGAGCAAGGCAGCGCGGACCACTATCAGGAAAACAGCGGCTATTTCGACGTAGTGTTCGAAGCCTCCGGCAGCCCGGCGGCCATCCAGTCTACCGTCGCTTTCACCCGCCCTTCCGGCACCATCGTACAGGTCGGTATGGGCGCGGCCAGCGTGGAATATCCGGTCATGCCGATGCTGGTCAAAGAGATCACCTGGGTGGGTTCTTTCCGCTTTATCGACGAATTTGCCACCGCCGTCGCCTGGCTGGAAGACGGTCGCGTCAATCCGCTGCCGTTACTCAGCGCAGAATATGCGCCGGAATCCATTGAAGAAGCGTTGATTGCCGCCGCCGATAAAACCCGCTCCTCGAAAGTGCAGATTACCTTCTGATACCTGCCCCAGCGCCACCGATTTTCGTGCCGGAAAAGCGGTGGCGTATCAGAAGATACGTGAAGACTGGCAGGCGACGCCGCTCGAAGCGCGAATTGATGCGTTGTTTTGTGAAAACAATATTCTGGCGATTGGCTTACTCAAAACACAACTTGCGCAGAAACAGTCGGAGAATCTGGCAGTCATCGAGTAAGATGAGATCGAACGAGTCAGCTCTTCGGTCTGTCAGCTGACATCTGGCTTTGTTGAATAAATTGGGTTTAGATAAAACTCCCCCTATCAGTCATATTCTCATGCAATCAGTAAACTTTCATGCATGCCTGCACGCGTCATTTTGTTCAGTGCACGGATCATAACCATAGCGTCACAGACCTGCGCATCGTATCTCGGTTCGAGATAGTCAGTGATTGTACGTGAAGGGAGTGTAGGATGAATAACACTGATCTGTATGAAAGACTCGCTATCCACGGCTGCCAGTGTCATTTCCAAAGTGCTTTTGACTTGATGGATTGGCAACTGATGGAGGACTGCTTGTGGCCTGAGCTGTATGTGGATTATTCAAGTTTCAGGAATGATCCGCCACGGTTCATGACTCAAGCTGAATACATTGCCTTGCGTCAAGCAGCCCTCAGCAAACTCAAGATGCAACATAGCTTTACCAACCTTACTGGTCACCTGAGCCGCATACCAGGCAAGCGCCAAGTGAAACTACATGATCCTCAGGTTTCGAACCACCACCTGCACCTCAGTCGCTGATTTTTTCCACTCCAACGGGCGGTATTTTTTCGACCTGAAAAAGTATGAGGGCGAATGGTGCATTTTCGGCATCAGACAGCAATTGCTCGCCAATCACGGAACGCCAGACCCGCACCAAGGCATCATCCCGGAAAACGACTGAAAATGGAGCCTTTAATGGATGTATGGCAGATCCTCATCTTTACACTTATTGCCTGGCTCTCTGTTGCCGGCCCCGATTGTAATAAAAACAGCTTGAGACAAGGCAATGTTTGTGGGCTGTTTTCCCTGTCGCTGGCGGGGATATCATGATCATGATAGAGAACTTTTTTACTCATTAGCTCCACTCCTGCAAAATTTATCCGGAGTGAGTAAAAACGGCAAATCCTCTTTTTAGCCATATTCATGATATGGGAAAAGAACAACGCGCAAATTTTGCTCGCCCCCGCGGCTTCAGGAGACGCTCAACGTAGTCGGGCCTGACGCTACTCTACACATCGCTATCATCATCTCAGAAGGTATAAGTCACCCCGGTCGAGAGAATCCCGGTCCAGCTTTCATCGACCATTGGACTATCCGTAACTTCATCAGAAAGATGAAGGTAACGAACGGCTACGTTAACTTTCCAGTCTTCGTTAATGGAATAGGCGGCATTGAGTTCCAGAAAGGGTGACCAGCTGCTTCCTGCGTCATAGGCACTCAGACCACTTCTGCGCGATTCTTTCTGTGAGATTCCGTAGTAGTAGTTATTCTGTTTGGAATCGGCAAATTCCACGCCAGCTCCGGAAAGAAAATCAATACCACCGACGCTCCAGGGATACATCCAGCCCACATTCCCTGTCATACCCTCACTGTTGCCGAGTACATCGCCCGCCACAGCGGCACGGAGAAAGCCGTACGCTGTCATGTGGGTGTAAGTTAATCCCGCCATGGCGGTTGACTTACGATTATCCAGTCGTTTCAGTTGATTATCACTGCTGTCATCAGATTTGAACTTAAAAGGCGCCCAATACACCGTCGCTGACAATTTGTCTTCATCGGTGTTCCACAGATAGTACCCGGCCCCTAACCCATGTACCCAAAAGTTGTCTCCCTCATACATGATTTGCGGGAGGGCCTGGACATCATTGTCATAATCTTTATAGGGGCTCTGCGCAATTGCGACGCCGGCACCAATGCTCAGTCCATCACTTTTTGCAGATGCCATTGAGGTAACGGGTATGGCCATAACACATAGCAGAGCGGCTTTTTTTCTCACGACAATTCCACCAGCAGAGTAAAGTTTGTGCATCTTGCAGCAGAGTTTTTGGCTTGCACAGACCCTTTTCGCATTCTTAATAATGCCTGACGTTATCCTGTCACAGCGTTACGGATACTCCATATGATTTCAATTTTAATACAGACTATTTTCGTATCATTTACGTACGTTTTTTATGTGCGCTGGTAAGTTCTCAGGTTGAGAATGAACGTTCATTAAGGGTCGATCTACTTATGGTTTACAGAAAATTATTTATTACAGGGCTCGCACTTTTGATAGTCAGTTGTGATCAAAAGAATGCCGGGATGCCGGGGCCGGGTTCCATGCCTACTGACGTGGGCGTCGTTACCCTAAAGTCTGAATCCGTTACCCTCTATAGTGAACTTTCAGGACGTGTTACCGGAACGATGGTGTCTGATGTCAGGCCACAGGTCGGTGGCATCATAAAGAAAAGGCTTTTCACGGAAGGAGATGAGGTTCAGGCGGGACAGGTCCTTTATCAAATTGACCCGGCCACTTATCAGGCCAGTTATGATGAAGCGGTTGCGCAGATGAACAATGCCATTGCCGTGGTGAAAAGCAGCAAGCTTAAAGCTGAACGTTATGCCGCGCTGCTACAAGAAAAGGGCGTAACCCGTCAGGATGCAGACGATGCACAAGCGACCTACCTGCAGAATGTTGCATCCGTGGCACAGTACCGGGCAGCGGCGCAGAGCGCCCGCCTTGATCTTGAATACACCCAGGTAAGGGCTCCGATTTCAGGCCGTATCGGTATTTCATCAGTGACCCCAGGTGCATTAGTCACGGCAAACCAGACCGATGCGCTGGCAACGATAAGAGTACTAGACCCGATTTATGTCGATTTAACACAGTCCAGTACACAGTTGTTAAAGCTCAAGAAACAGCAACAACACGCCACTCAGAAAGAGGAAACAGTCCCCGTTACCGCGACCTTGGATGATGGTACAAAATACCCGCATCAAGGGAAGCTTGAACTGGAAGAGGTTTCCGTTGATGAATCTACGGGCACAGTAACGCTCCGGGCCATTTTTCCTAACCCGGAACATGAGCTTTTGCCAGGTATGTACGTCAGGGCCTCCGTGAGCCAGGGTGTTCGCAACAATGCCATCCTGGCTCCTCAGCAGGGTATCACGCGTGATGCCAAAGGCGATGCCACGGCCCTTGTCGTAGGGAAGGACAATAAAGTTGAAAGCCGGCAGGTCACCACCGAGGGTGTGGTGGGCAATAAATGGCTGATTACCCGCGGCCTTCAGGCGGGCGAACGTCTGATCACCGAGGGTACTGGCAAAGTTCAGGCCGGTATGGAAGTTAAAACCACCGAGGTTGGCAGCACGGCTGCTAACGATGCTTCCATCACCGCTACCGGAGGCAAGTAAGCATGCTCGCACAGTTTTTTATCAGACGTCCTGTCTTCGCCTGGGTCATTGCCATCGTCATCATGCTGTTTGGTATTATCAGCATTAACAGCCTGCCTATTGCGCAATATCCAGACGTTGCGCCGCCTCAAATTAGTATTCAGGCTACGTATACTGGCGCATCCGCTGAAACGCTTGAAAGCAGCGTGACTCAGGTTATTGAGCAAGAGCTGACCGGTCTTGATGGCCTTTTGTATTTCTCTTCAACCAGTACGGCATCTACGGGTCAGGTTAAAATCACCGTGACCTTCAAACAGGGAACCGACCCGGATATCGCACAGGTTCAGGTGCAAAATAAAGTTCAGCAGGCAGAAAGTCGTCTGCCTGACTCTGTGACATCACAAGGTGTAACTGTCGAGAAGGCGCAGAGCGACTTCCTGCTCATTATGGCGCTTTATGACAAGACAGATAAAAGCACCTCCGCCGATGTCGCAGACTACCTTGTGAGTAACATGCAGGACACACTGGCGCGCGTTTCAGGAGTCGGAGGCGTTCAGGTCTTTGGTTCAGAATATGCCATGCGTATCTGGCTGGATCCCGTCAAACTTGCAGCCTATTCACTTATGCCATCTGACGTGAAAACGGCGATTGAGAATCAGAATACCCAAGTTGCCTCCGGCCAGCTTGGCGCGGTGCCGTCAGGTAAAGAACAGCAACTGGTTGCCACCGTTCAGTCACGCTCGCGCCTTCACACGCCGGAGCAATTTCGTAATATCGTTCTCAAGAGTAAATCAGACGGTTCCGCAGTGCGTTTGAGCGACGTAGCACGGGTTGAGATGGGTAACGAAGATTACAGCTCTAACGTTATTGCCAATGGCCATCCGGCTGCCGGGATTGCGGTTCAGTTAGCATCGGGAGCGAACGCGCTCACGACAGCAGAACAAGTCAAAAAAATAGTGGCTGAATTTCAGACGAGCATGCCCGCCGGTTATGTAGTTGCTTATCCGCTAGACAGTACTGACTTTGTTAAAGTATCCATCACCGAGGTGGTTAAAACGCTTGGCGAAGCCATTTTGCTGGTTATTTTGGTGATGTTTGTCTTCTTGCAAAATATCCGCACCACATTAATTCCGGCTATCGCTGTTCCGGTTGTGCTACTGGGAACGTTTGGGGTGCTTTCAGCATTTGGCTATTCCATCAACACCCTGACGATGTTTGGTATCGTGCTGGCAATCGGCTTGCTGGTGGATGACGCCATTGTCGTCGTTGAAAACGTTGAGCGCGTCATGCGCGAGGAAAATCTCCCACCTCGCCAGGCCACTGAAAAATCGATGCGAGAGATAACCGGTGCACTTATAGGGATTGCGATGGTCCTTTCCGCCGTTTTCCTGCCGATGACTTTTTTCAGCGGCTCAACGGGCGTTATTTACAGGCAATTCTCTATCACAATAGTTTCCTCTATGGCGCTGTCAGTGATTGTGGCCCTGACACTTACGCCCGCCCTCTGTGCCACATTGCTTAAACCCCATAACCCGCAAAGTAATGATAAAGGCTTTTTCGGATGGTTTAACCGCACATACAGTGCCATTCAAGGTCGCTACAAGAATGGTGTAGGTCGTGTTATTCATGGGCCAACGCGCTTTATTCTTGTTTACGGGGTGATTTTGTTAGGTTGTGCCGTTATGTACATGCGGCTGCCTACCGGCTTTCTCCCTACTGAAGATCAGGGATACATTATGGTGCAGTACACGCTGGCTCCCGGTGCTAGTGAAAACCGCACCCGTGAAGTGCGCAAAGAGATACAGCAGTATTTTCAAACCAAAGAGAAAGATAACGTTAATGTCGGCATGCTGGTTGACGGTTTCAGCTTCGCCGGCAGCGGACAAAATGCTGGCATCGGCTTTATTTCACTTAAAAATTGGGATGACCGCAAAGGCAGTAGCAACAATGCTGACGCTATTGCCGGGCGAGCAATGATGAATCTGGCTGGGATCAGAGATGCACAAATTTTCGTACTGACCCCACCGGCGGTTTCGGGGCTCGGGCAGTCCAATGGTTTCACCTTCGAACTTCAGGCGCGCGCGGGGACTGACAGCAGTACGCTGATTAAACTCCGTGACCAACTTATTTCTGAGGCGGCTAAAGATCCGTCGCTGGACAGCGTCCGGGCCAATACACTGCCGGACTTGCCTCAGCTTCAGGTCGACATCGACGATGACAAGGCACAGTCTCTTGGCGTCTCCGTCAGTGATATTAACGACACGCTCAGCGCGGCGTTGGGCGGTACGTATGTTAATGACTTTGTTGACCGCGGCCGTGTGAAAAAAGTCTATGTACAGGGTGATTTGAACCATCGCAGCAAGCCGGAGGATATCGACCAGTGGTACGTTCGGGGAACTGACAGTGATGGCAATAGTACGATGGTACCTTTTTCTTCTTTTGCATCCTCTCACTGGGCGTACGGCTCGGATACCCTCTCACGTTTCAATGGACTGTCTTCGTATGAAATTCAGGGAAGTGCGTCCTCTGGCAACAGTTCCGGTGATGCGATGACCGCCATGGAGAAGCTTGCCAGCAAATTGCCATCCGGTGTTACATACGCCTGGTCATCACTTTCCTACCAGGAAAAACTCTCAGGCAATCAGGCCATGTCCCTCTACGGTATTTCTCTGATTGTGGTGTTTCTCTGCCTGGCAGCCCTCTATGAGAGCTGGTCGGTGCCCTTCTCCGTTATTATGGTCGTTCCGCTAGGTGTCATTGGCTCCCTTCTGGCTATTACTCTGCGCGGGTTGGAAAATGATGTTTATTTCCAAGTTGCGTTGCTTACCATCATTGGGCTTTCAGCAAAAAATGCCATCCTCATCGTGGAATTTGCCGAAGACAATTATCGGAAAGGAGAAAATCTGCTGCAGGCAGCTATTCATGCAGCCAGTATGCGCCTGCGTCCGATAATTATGACTTCCCTTGCTTTTACGGCTGGCGTATTGCCGCTAGCGGTTTCTTCCGGTGCAGGAGCGAACAGCCGAATTGCAATAGGCACAGGCATTATTGGCGGTACGATCACTGCCACTCTTCTGGCCATATTTTTGGTCCCCCTATTCTTCGTTCTGGTAAGACGCATGTTCCCCGGACTTCCGGCAGATCATAGAGATGTACGTAATGCCGCTGAAGAAAAAGGAGAATAAAATGAACGTTAAGCTTCTGATGCTATGTTTCCCAATGTTGCTGGCCGGTTGCATTTCATTGGATCCCGATTATAAGCGTCCTGAATTATCCACACCGGCCACATCCCCCCACGGGGAGGCCTATGTCAGTTCGGGCAAGACGACAGTCGGAAGTTATCGCGACACAGGCTGGTACGATTATATTCAGGATGCCAAACTCCGGCAGGTCGTGGCGATGTCGCTTGACAGCAGCAGGGACCTGCGCGAAGCCGTTGCCAATGTAAAAGCCGCCCGGGCACAATATGGGGAAGAACGATCCAATCTTTTCCCGACCATAAATGCTGAACTCAGCGGAAGTCGCTCCCGATCGCTCACAGGGGAAGGTAATAAAACCGCCATAAGTTCAAGTTATGAGGGAGACGCCAGCGTCAGTTCCTTTGAGCTCGATTTGTTTGGTAAGAACCAGAGCCTGACCCGCGAGCAGTATGAAACGTATCTCAGTACGCTTCAGGGAGCGCGAAGTACCCGTCTGACCGTGCTTTATAATACGGTCGACTACTGGCTGACGCTGGCTGCCGACCAAAGTAATCTTGCAGTTGCCAAAGAAACAGCAGAAAGTGCCCGTCAGTCATTGGAGGTTACACAGGCGCAGCTTCGTCACGGTACGGCATCGATGGTGGATGTCTCTTCTGCAGATACCACGTATCAGTCTGCGCTTGCCGATGTGGCAAGTTATAAAACCAGCGTAGCGCAGGATAAAAATGCGCTTGACCTAGTCGTTGGAAAAACGGTTCCCGACGCTCTTTTACCTGAAGGCATTGAAACACTCTCCCATGCATTTCGGGAAATACCGGCGGGTATCTCTTCTGACGTTTTAATGAATCGGCCTGACGTGCTGGAAGCGGAACATAATCTGAAATCGGCAAATGCCAGCATCGGCGCTGCTAGGGCGAATTTCTACCCCAGCATTTCACTTACTGCCAGTGGAGGCGCAGCCAGTTCTGACCTTTCATCTCTTTTTAAACACGGAGCCGGAGTGTGGTCCTTCTCGCCCAGTATCTCCTTGCCCATTTTTTCCGGCGGCTATAACACCTCTCAGCTGAATTACACCAAAGCCCAAAAGGAATATTACGTCGCAGCATACGATAAAGCAGTTCAGACAGCGTTTCAGGAAGTGGCAAATGCGCTGGCACGCAGAGGCACAATCAATGACCAGTTAACAAATCAGCAGAATTACGTGACCTCAGCTCAAAGCTATTACCATCTGGCAGATCTGCGCTATCGAAATGGTGTAGATAGCTGGCTGAACGCTCTCATTGCCCAGCGTACGCTTTATACCGCGAGGACATCGCTTATTAGTACCCAGCAGGAGTATTACGAAAACCTGATAACGCTTTACAAGGTGATGGGGGGAGGAACTGCACTGAAAGAATCAGAGATTAAACACTAAGGCGGATTGCCAGCCAGACCATTATTTTGAAATGGCTGGCATTTACCTGTCTGAAGGTTAATTTTGTATATAATCAAAAGTTACGAGGTATTTATGAAAAAGATTTACACCTGCACCCTTTTATTTTGTATGAGCATACCGGCTGGCGCCCATGCAGTTCCCTTCGGCGGCCCGGGCAGGCCAATCGTAGCTCCAGCTCCCCCAATGCCAGGTATAGTGGCACCGTTTACTGTTCCGCCTCCTGCGGCAGAAATGATTGTGATCGGAGGTTTGACGTATTGGCTATTCAATGACACTTATTACCGGGAAATCGGCAACCGGTATGTTGTGGTAGAAGCGCCTGCCACGCGTGCTCATAATAAAGCCATGTCGGTGATGGATTTCAACGGAAAACGCTATTATGTCAGGGCGGGCAGGTATTATCAGCGTAACATTGATGGAGAATATATCGAAGTGTCGCCACCTGATGGCATTAATTAAAGATGAATAAACCCTTCTTTTTCCAGGGTGGATTAACCCTTTACAAAACCTTTATATTTTGTCACTGGTAATATTTTG
This sequence comes from Rahnella sp. CG8, assembly GCF_023701875.1. Lineage (NCBI taxonomy): Bacteria > Pseudomonadati > Pseudomonadota > Gammaproteobacteria > Enterobacterales > Yersiniaceae > Rahnella > Rahnella sp. CG8. The sequence goes on along the minus strand of NZ_JABAED010000039.1, from coordinate 20,770 downwards.
ACTGAGAAATCTAACACCCTTTTATATACCCAACGAAGAAAAAAGATAGCAGAGGCTGCTAAAGTATGCTTTAGCCGCTCTGGATTCCACGGTGGCAGCATAAGCGATCTGTCCAAAGAGACAGGAATGGGGCCGGGACAGTTATATCGCCATTACAAGAGCAAGACGGAATTGATAAATGAGGTAGTGCGAATCATCGCCACTGAGTGGCGAAATTTTCTAACTGAACGCCTTATACATCTGACGGAGTTGTTACATATTTTGGATGGTCAGTCTCCCTTTTGGCAGGGCTGGTCTTCACAAGATCACGCCCTTTTGCTCGAAGCCTATTCTGAAGCAGCGCGCAATAAAGAGGTCAGGGAAATACTATATAAAGAAGAATTATTGCTGATTAAAACCTTATGCTTCAGAAATGAAGGAAAGATGAAATACTCTTCAGAACGGATCAGGTTGATACTGATTATTATCGATGGGTTTCTTTGTAGAATTTTTATAGAGGAACAACTAGATTTGGACGAACTCAAAAAAATTGAGTTATTCCTTTTCAACAGTGAATAATAAATCATGGGTTCTGGCTTGCTGTTATAGCATTTAGAAACAGCATGGCTATTTTATCAGCCTCATTATTTGACTGTTCTCCTAACCTGAGTCGGCGTATCACCAGTCCATCTATCAGGAGTGAGGAAAAATAAAGTCGAGTCCGAAGAGTGCTTTCGGAAATATCAGGATGCTGCTCAGCCTCACGCTGATATATATTGTCTTTCAGCTCCTCATACGCTGCGGTAAAAAGAGGCTGGTAGCATGGATTACGACGAGCCTCTGCCGAAACGTCAAGCAGCAAAGAAATACTTTCTTGCGCATCATCAATAAATGATCTTTTTTCAGCAAAAACTAAGCCTGGCGAAAAAATGTCAATTTTATTTTGACTTTCATTAAGTAACTCTTTTAAGTTATCAACAGCATCAATGATGAGGATTTCAATAATTTCAGCTTTAGTTTTGTAATAACGATAAATCAGCCCCGTACTCACCCCAGCCTCTCGGGCAATATTTTGTACGGAAGTATTATGGAAACCTTTTTCTCGCATACATTTGCGAGCCGCACGAATAATTTCCTCTTTCCTAGTCATACTTGAGCTCTCATTTAAGATATTCTATGTATCCATCTTTGTTATGGTCATAATATAATATATATTATACAGGATAATTTCCAGTCTAAACTCGGTCTTGGTGACCTGCTCCCTGAGGACTGACGCACTGCAGTGTTAGTAACATCCGCTCTTGGCAAAAGGCTATCTATGCTCGAGTTATAAGGCTGCTATGAGCGAAATGCAAATGTATGCCATAAAAGAAATCGCTGATTTTAGCGAGACACTACTAATAAACTCATGCTCGGGAATCATTGGATTTCCCCGGCGACACTAACATCTAAGTCAAATATCCCAATATATTTACTTAAAAACTCATCATCATATAAAGTTGTCGTATTTTTTTCTCCAAATCTGGTTGTTTCTGTTTTTTACTTTAAATAAAAACCAAGGTGAAAATCGATAGGTGTAAATTAATTACTGCACTAGCATTATAGATAATTTCACAAGACTAGCATTGTTGAAGATTAGTAAAGTTAAACAAGAAGAAATCAATATAAAAATAATTATTAAGTAAAGCATCAGTATCCTTCTCGGTCTGTTAATATACCTTATAATAAATTTAGCGCCACAATGCTCGCATATAACGCTGCCATCAGTTAACTTACTTTTACAGAATCCACACATGGGATATTCATCAACATGATTACTTTTCAAAAAAACCTCTCATTATAACTTTGCTGTGTATAAAACTTATGCAACTCAAAATATAATTATATTATTTATGTTTTCTAATGGTTAACCTATACATAGCGTATACTTTACAGAAGTGCCGCTAAATTTTGCAAGTGGATTTTTGAACATTCGCGATGGAAATATTTCAAACTTATTTTTTGCTAGGCTCATTTTTATTTTAACTTTAATATCAAACTACTGTACTAACGAATAAAACTGTTCATTCATACAAATGATAGCTAAGAGTTATCCCACTAGCTAACACCCATTTGGAGATTTTCATGACTGATCTCTTAATGATCCAAACGCACTTCTGTTGAACTAGATGGTAATTTCGGTACATATACATTGTGAATTGAGGAACAATTATGATGGCTATAGGAAAAGTGTCAAAAAACAGTAAGTGACAGTGTATTTTTAATATCCCCCCAATCCGGTATTAACAGTAAGAAACATGCATTGCCAATGATGGCTATGTCTTATTCATAAAGCAGGTAATGGGTATCACCAGAGAATATCTCCCAACTTAGTAAAAAAACTCCTAAACCTCAATCCCACGAAAGTTACATATAACATGCTCTCATTAATTAACCTTCAGCGGTGTTTGAATTGTCTGCTTTTGGGACAGCGATAGCGGATTTTACTAATATCACTGATATGTTAATTAATGGGTAGCAGGTCAAATTAAACAAGATGACATGTACAGGCACACCAGAAAGTATGAATCGACTGGTGAAGTAACTGACGAGCAGATGGTTTATATAAAGGCGATTTATTCAACAAACTCCGTATAAGCTATTATTGTCATCTTATGCGTATTTGCTATCTATGCTATCTATATAGATGCGGAGAAATAACGCCGTAGGCATACATTTCCCCGCTGAGCGACCATAACTTATATGTTTAGATAATGCCAGCTGCCACCAGACTCTCCGCAGATGTCCAGTTTCCATGCAGCGACATGCGCATGCGGAACGGGATCTTGATCCGCGCCACTGGCCCAGTAGTCATCTTCAGGGAATCAAGCACGACCAGCTCAGTGTCGTGACCATGCAGATGGTTCAATAACGCGATCACGTAACCGTCGCCCTCGGCAGCATTCTTCGAGCGAGGGACGAAGATCGGCTCCTGGAAACACTGGGCATCACCCGGGAACCAGGCTTCACTGGCCCCGGTTTCCACATCGATGCGCGCGAGCTGATTAAAAAACTGGAACGGGCGTTCACCCAACAAACTGTCGAACGGCAGACTAGGGTCAAACGCCAGCACGAAGCCGTAGCGGTAGTGTTTCCCGGTGTAGCGTTCATCACAACGTGGAAATTCGCAGGGGAAACCGGTCAGCGGCGTCGGTTCCACCTTATTGCTGGTTGCCGATAAGTCGAATGTCCAACGCATCATCCGGGAGATCAAGGATTCGCCTGGCGGTACCCAGCCATCAACTTGCGGAAAGAAGTAAAACACGTTGCCATCGGTCACGGGCATGTCCACGTAGATCTTACCTTCTTCCTCATAGGCATTGAGGGTATGGCCCTGGAAGCCGTTGACCGGCCCTTCGAACCAGCGTATATCCTCGGGGCTCCCGTTGCGCGGTAGCACGCCGAATAGCTGCGGCAAATCAGGTTGCCACTGGAAATGCTGCCCACCTTGTTTCATCCGCTCTATATCAGCCGTCAGCGGAATCAGTGGAAAAATGACGTGGTTTTCGGTCACAGCAAAATCGTGAATCATTGCAGCATATGGCCCTTGGATCCAAATTTCCTTTTTGAGTTTCCCGCTTGCGTCGATCTCGTAATAGGCGATGTCCGGCGAAGCGTCGCCTTTGGCTTCATAGGCGAAGCACAGTAGGTCGCCGTTGTCGGGATCTACCTTGGGATGGGCGGTAAAGGTGGCTGACTTCACCTGGCCGCCAAAGTCATGCACACCTCGCGTTTCCAGAGTGAGAGGGTCTAGTGCATAGGGCAAGGCGTCTTCCTTCATCGACAGTAGTACGCCACCGTGAAACAGCACGGTGGTATTGGCTGTCGTGTTATTCTCGGCCGCAAGGGGGTCGTTGGTGAAAACATTCCGGTAGATGCCGTTGAGCGAACGGCCTTCGATACGCTGGGCCATCAAGCGATCGGTATGCACATAGCGGCGGCGCAGGCGCACATGCCCTTTGTCGAACTGGAACGCGCTGACCAGGCCATCTCCGTTGAAGAAAATGTCCTTACCCAGCATTGGCGGGTAGTAAGAATCTGGCGACACTTGATAGAAAATGCCGCTTATTTCTTTGGGGACCTCACCTTCGCTCTCAAGATCGTAGATCTCACATTCGACGCGGCTGGGCTTGTACAGGCCGGCGAACTCAGGAATTTCGGGAAATTTTATGCTCATGGTCTTCCTCTTTATCTAGGATGTTAGGGTCATTTACTACGGGATGTCAGAACGGATAAGTACGCGGTTCCTGCTGCACGCTGATCCAGTGATCGGTGGTGAGCTCAGCGATGATCCAATCACTGTTGAAGCGACCAATGCCACTGTTCTTCTCTCCACCGAACATTACGTTAGCTTCATCGTTGGGTGTGATGTCGTTAACATGGGTCATACCGGCATCAATCCGCTGCGCAAAGCGCACGCCGCGCGCTTCGTCGCCGGTGAACACCGCGCTGGAAAGCCCAAACTCGGTGGCGTTGGCGATACTCAGTGCATCATCTTCGTCCACTGCACGGATCAGTGGCGCAATCGGACTGAACTGCTCGGTCTGTGCTAGGTCAGATTCGTTAGGAACGTCGGTGAAGACCAGGGGCGGCAGAACCAGTCCTTCATGCGGAGCACCGAGCACCTGACGGAGGCCTGAGGTTTTGGCAGCCTCCAGTCGTGCCAGCGCCCTATTGAGTTGCGCATGGTTGATCAGTGGTCCGATCACCGTGTCCGCCGCATTCGGATCGCCGACCTTCAGGGCGCGAGCCCGCTCAACGAAGGCCTCCACGAAACGTGGGTATATTCCGGCCTCGATAATGATGCGGTTAGTACTCATGCAGATCTGCCCCTGATGCAGGAAACGCCCGACGATTGCTGCGTTTACCGCTCGCTCAAGATCGGCGTCATCGAGCACCACGAACGGTGCATTCCCACCCAACTCTAGCCCCACACGTTTGAGCATGGGGCCTGTGGCGGCCAGCTCGCCAATGCGACGCCCCACACGAGTCGAACCGGTGAACGAGATGAATTTCGGGATCGGATGGAGGGTGAAGGCGTCGCCGATTTCGCTGATTTCACCAATGACGACATTGAGCAGCCCCGGTGGCAGTCCAGCCTCTTCATAGATGCTTGCCAGAAGCAGACCGCCGGTAACCGGGGTATCATCCGCAGGCTTGAGCACGACACCATTACCAAGGGCCAGCGCCGGCGCTACCGAGCGGTTGGAGAGATGAAGTGGCCAATTCCAAGGGCTGATCACGCCAATAACCCCTAGTGGCCTACGGTAAACCCGGCTTTCGTTGCCTCGGATGTCCACAGGCAGAATCCGACCCTCCACCCTGTAGGGCATCGCCGCGACAGCCAGTGTGGTGGCTCGTACCGCGCTCCATTCCATTTCCGCTTTCAACCGGGTACTGCCCGACTCGGCGATCAGCCAATCAACAATTTCGGCATGGCGTGCGTCGATGACTTCGACGGCGCGGTAGAACACCGCCGCACGTTCGGCAGGCAGCGCTTTCGCCCACTCATATTGTGCCTTCGCCGCTGCAGTGTAGGCATTATCCAGATCGGCTCGTGTGGCCTGAACGATCTCGGTCAGAATAGACTGGTCGTAGGGGTTGCGAACTTGCAGAGCAGTCCCGGCACTTCCAGTGCACCATTGGCCAGCGATGAATTGACCTGTGAATGAAGTTCGTCTTTGATTCAAGTTCATAGGAAGCTCCTGTCATTGGTTGAGGGGGAGGTAACGTAAATGCTTAGTTCTGCGACCGACCGGCGAAGCGCTTCGCCTGCTGTCACGACTGAAGCAGCAATGTTCGAATTTAGGGCATTGCAGAAACCCTTCTGTACGAGCAGGAAGCGCGCCCTGACCAAACAGTCCTGAGCCAGAACAAATATTCTGTCTGCCGGGTTGCAGACGTCGAGCAAGCTCGTCAGTGCAGCACGCAGCAAACGATTCGCGGCTATCAGTAGGAGGTACTGCCATAACGGATGTACTGTTCGACCCAATCCAGGCACCGCTGCAACAGTCCATTAACGTGCCCAGCAAGATGCTAGCTTCGCCGCATAGGAACGCCATAGATCGAAGCCAGCGCCTAGCAGATGGCACCAAGCATCGGACAAATGACCCGCTCCCCCCGCCAAATGACCGTCGTATACGCCATCGGCAAGACCGGACAACACGATGATCGCAGCAGTGTAATCAGCCAACACGAAACCGTAGTTTCGGAAGTAGCGAAACATGCTGCCAATTCCTGCGCGCAACATCAGCCAAAGTGCGAGCACGAACAACGAAGGGACGGGCTGTCCAGCAAGTCCGAACAAGATTGCCCCTCCTGCTGCTCCCGTTGCGGAACCGGCGAGGGCGAGCTAGGACACGCTCGAGCAGAAGGCCCTGTGTCGGTTGGGTAAACAGCCAGACTGTCATGGCTGCCCACTAGGGGTGTCCCATCCCAAATGCGTTGGCCACAGTCAGGGCTATGAGAGCCGCAACAGTAGTTCGTAACGAGAAGAAGGTAGGCGTTTCTCTTAAGAGGTTTCCTCCATCCCCCCTCTTTTGGCTTGAGCAGCAGGCAAAACTGCATAGACAGCTATTTTCGCCAAGGAAAAACGGGAAATGGGGTCAGCCATGGTCGCCCTTCATAATTGAACATTGTCGTTCAATTTATGCGTACAGTACTGCTCCCGTCAATATAATTGTACGATTCCGTTCATTTTAATGTTATTGTAGAAGCTAAACCGTTGAGACCATAGGGGTTTGATAATGCGCAGGAAGACTGAGGCTCGTCGTTTGAGCTTTGTACAGGCAGCTGGCAAGCTTTTCGTCGAGCAGGGATTCGGTGCGGTAACGATGGAAGCGATCGCAGCGGAAGCCAAGGCCTCTAAGGTCACACTTTATAGCTACTTTCCCTGCAAGGATGATTTGTTCGGAGCGTTCGCTGCAGAGTCCGGGAAGGGTATTATCGATACGCTGGAGACTTCAAAAGAGGAGGACGGGTTACAGGCTACCTTGCAGCATCTGGGTATGGCTTATCTGAACCTCGTCACTCGACAAGAGATTGTTAACGTGAACCGCCTGATTATCGGTGAGGCAGGCCGCTTTCCGGAGTTAAGCCTCATCTTTTATGAGAACGGTCCACGGCAAACTTTGATCTCGATCTGCAACGTGCTTGACAGCCTGATGCAGCGCGGATTGCTTCGCCGGGCGGAACTGCGAAGAACGGGACTATATTTCAAGGCATTATGCGAGGCTGGACTGGTCGAACGTCAATTATGGGGACTGGATCATCCACCTGCCGAAGAAAAACGGCGGGAGGCGGTTGACGCTGCCATCGAAGCTTTTTTGCCTGCGTATTGCGCGATATAATCACATCACCCTCAGAACCAGGGAATACGGCATTGCTACACAACTGATCTCTTCCCAATATCGGTGCCAGGATAAATCAGAGATCCGGGCCTGTTGATCCCTTCCCAATATCGGTGCCAGCATAAATCAGAGATCCGGGCCTGTTTGCAGGCTTCGGATAAATTCTGCCGGAGTCTGGTTATTTAACGAGGAATGTGGCCGGTACTGGTTATATTCCTGCCGCCAGTGCTCGATCTTCTCCTGAGCATCTTCCAGTGACAGGAACCAGTGCACGTTCAGACATTCATCACGCAGGCTGCCGTTAAATGACTCAACCAGGGCGTTATCTGTGGGCTTCCCGGGGCGTGAGAAGTCCATCGTTACCCTGTTTTCATACGCCCAGCGATCCAGCGTTTTTGAGATAAATTCGCTCCCGTTGTCCGTCTGTAGCCGCTGTGGTACACGCTGCTGTGTCTGCCTGATCCGTTCCATCACGGCGACCACATCGTCACCGCGAAGCCCCTGGCCTACCTCGATCGCCACGCATTCACGACTAAAATTATCCACTACAGTCAGGGCACGGATCCGGCGTCCTGACTTTACCCCCAAATCCTGTCCCATTCAGAAACAGAATTCCGACACGATTGACCCTGACCCCTTCTTAATGCAGTCAGCAAAAGTATGGTAAGACTTACACAGAGTGAGGGGCGTCCGTCACATCACCACATACCAGCCTTGAATGTAATTTTTAAGTGACTTATCCACTTTTCCACCGCCCAGATCCAATAATAAGATCCTATATAGATCATCTAATAGATCAAAAGAGATCCCAGCCCAGCTACAGGCCTTGCCCTGTAAGGGTTTAAACCGTATTGCCAACCACTGTAATAAGTAAAACATCCACTATATTAAGCGTGTTAACCACTATAGACAGCTAGGTAACTTCGCTGGAGAGTGACTGTACACCACTGTAGTGAGTAAATCGTCAATATAGCTGTACATAACATTTAGTTAATTGAGATTGGTTAACCATTTGAAATTTATAGTAAAGATGACGAGTTGATTGATAATCCAAAATTATGTACACATTTTATGCACTGCCCCAATACCGGCTCTTCAGTGCTACGTTGATCTCTACTCCAAAACTTAAGGTCATGTTTTTTAACTTATCCTCTGGTTCGATCCAATAATAAGATCCTTATAGAACCTATAAGACCCAAAGAGATCCCCATAGCCTTCCAGGCCTTGTCATATCTGGAGTAAACGTTGGTCGTTAACCGCTGTAGTCAGTAAAACATCCACTATAAAAAGCAAACTAACCACTGTGTTTTGTAGTAAAACCGCTATAGTGAGTGATAGTATCCACTATATTGTGTACCTAGAGCCTCTTATCCACATTCAATGTGAGAGCTGATAATGTCTGAAAATGAGCCTAAAAACATAGAGATAGTTAAAGCATTCTCTGAAACCGATAAGCGAACAGGTGAACTTGTTACTCTGGTTCCTAACAGCAATAACACCGTTCAGCCTGTAGCATTGATGCGGTTGGGCTTATTTGTACCTACGCTGAAGTCCACAGCACGTGGACGTAAAGGTCAGATGAACTCAATGGATGTCACCTCTGAGCTGAAGCAGCTTTCGATCGTGAAGTCTGAGGGATATGAGAACATCAAGATCACCGGCGCCCGGCTTGATATGGATAACGATTTTAAGACCTGGGTTGGGATCATTCATGCCTTTGCTAAGCATAAGGTCCTAGGAGACTCTGTATACCTGCCATTTGTAGAATTCGCTAAGTTGTGTGGGATTCCATCCGCACGCTCTTCTGCGAAGCTCAGAGCGCGTCTGGAGGCCTCACTTGAACGTATAGCCACTAACACCCTCTCGTTTTCGAATAAAGAGGGGGATTACTACGTAACTCACCTTGTTCAGTCAGCAAAATATAGCCCGAAAAAGGACGCTGTCGAGTTGCAGGCGGATCCGAAGATCTTCGAGTTGTATCAGTTTGATAAGAAAGTTCTTCTCCAGCTCAGGGCAATCAACGAACTCTCTCGCAAGGAGTCTGCTCAGGCTCTGTATACGTTCATTGAAAGCCTTCCGACAGATCCTGCTCCCATATCTATGTCTCGCCTGCGTGCCCGCCTAAATCTGACCTCTCGAGCCATCACTCAGAATGCGACAGTACGCAAGGCTATGGAGCAGTTAAAGGCGATTGGGTATCTTGATTACACTGAAGTTAAGCGCGGTAAGGTAGTGTATTTTTGTATCCACTATAGGCGGCCAAAGTTACGCCCTGCGCAAATACCCACGGGCATAGGTGATGATGTTTACGATGTAATGGATGACGAACACATCATTGATGTCCCGGCAGAGAGGGATGCGGAATCAGCTATGCCTCGTGAGATGGTAATGCTGACTAAAGAAGAACTTGAGTTGCTGGAACAGCTTCGCCAGTCAAAGAAATAGTTTTGACCTCTTGCTGCTCATTGCCCTAAAGCTTGCTGCAGTGATGGCAGGCTTTTCATATTTATTGTTGAAAGCCGACTAACCACTGCAGTGAGCAACCTATCCACTGTAATCAGTAAAAGCTTCCATCACGAAATATCCTATCCACTGTGAACTGCATTCTTTACTCACTATAGTGGTTATTCAGATGATCTCCGCTAACCCCCCTAGTACTTACTAACCTGAAACCCCATATAGCATATACGTCAGTGATTACTAACTAATAGATGGATTCTTGTAATTACTCATTATAGTGGTTGGCGCTCTCCACAGCGGTTGTTTCAATTCTAGGTGTTTTCTACTCACCATAGTGGATTTTACTCACTGTAGTGGTTTCCGATGTCTTTACTCACTACAGTGGTTCTTTCTCTCTATCGTGGATAGGCTAACTTGTCGCATTATGTCTGGGTTAAAGCTTTAAACTGTTTTGAGACAGTGTCACTTTTGTGATGAGATAATGAACATCGTCCTCTCACCCCCATGGGACTGCTGAGGAAAATGCAATACCTTCCATTGGCGGCAGGTAAAAAAGGAAGCTGGAAGCAACTGACACTAACAACTCGGGTTGATCAAGCCTTATCAGTAAACCACTTCTCTAGAATTTAACGCGCATGAGGTCACTGAAACGTTTGATCTATGCGGGGATAGCATTTGGCGTTTCATCTCCCATGACTTTTGGATACCCTGTTCCTCGAACCATACGTGCCCTTTTCCGCTGTGATTAATTCCATTGAGAACTGCCATGAGCTGTTCGCTGTTTTCCCAAAGTAGACTTCGTTTATTAAAAATGGGCTTGTTTTGATGAATGCTGAGATATGTCGGCAATACTGATGTTCGCCCTGGGGTTTCTCGGCGGCACGTACGGCATGGCTGCAGATTGCCTCACGTATCAAATCGTATTCTGATACGCGATCATCGAATGACCTGGAGCAAACGATTTGTGTCTGTGCAAACTCTTTCAGCTCCAGACAAGGTTCGCCGTGCAGCTCCCGGGCGGTACGTTCCAGCACAATATTGAAATGTTTGCGTATCAGTTGTGTGGTAGCATCAAGTAACTCTAGGTCATCGTTTTTATTCGAAAAAAAGCGTAAAAGGACAGACCAACGTTGCTTCCATTAGCTGCTATTTTTCATCACAGATCTTAAGAATTTAGGCTTAGTTTCATCACATCTCCTAGCTTGTGCGAAACACAATTATGCCGTCGTATGCATAGCCATTGTGGTACTCGCTTCTTGCTGATAATTGTTATGCTCAACGGTTAATCGGCACATCCAACTTAATGATAAACGACGATTAGATGAATGCTTTTGCTGATTGATAACTAAGCCTATATGGGAAAACTTCTGGGGAAGAAAAACCAGCCTGAACCTTATCCTTAAGGAATAGGATCAAACGCATTAAAGGGTCAGGGGTTGGGTAAAGATATCCATAATGAACACTTACTTAATACTGTTCATTAATGGGTCTTCCCCGATCGTAGTGGCTAAAGGCATTATGATGGCAGTCTTGATTTACTGAGAAGTTTGCCATGGACGAAAATTCCCTCTAAGCCCATATCATTCAACAGTCCGCACCGTGACAGGTACAATCCCTTTCCCTTGATGAAAAATTTGGTTCATTGTCGGCATTGCTGAAAACACACAACTGCCCTTCCAACCTGCGGTAAATCCTACTCCATACATGATCACCGGCGTCGCAAATGGCGTCACCTCAATACCTGTCAGTTCAGCACACTAGTTGAAGCTGATGTCCCCCGCGTTGACTGCCACGAGCACGGTTGCCAGACACTGCCTGTGGCCTGTGCGGGGTCAGGCAGCCGCTACACTTTGCTGTTCGCAGCCTTTGTTCTCTCATGGCTGAAAGTCAGCACCATGATGCGGTAAGAAAACAGCTTAAACTCAGCTCGAATGCCGTGGACGGTATCATGATGCGCGCAGTCAAACGAAGCTTAGTCCGGATAAAACAGCCTTTATCGGCCCGTCATCTCTTCGTTGATGAAGTCGGCTTCAAAAGAGAACGCCAGTACGTCGGCGTTATCTCTGACAGGCAGGGACGTGCTTTGCAACTGGCCGATGATCGTGGTGTAGAGAGTGTTGCCAGTTATCTGCGCAGGCTGTGAGGCAACCAGCTTGATGAGATAAAAACGCTGTCTATGGCCTATATCAGTGCAGCCCTCATCTATCTCCCCAATCTCGTCGATAAAATCGTCTTCGATCACTTACATGTGGCAAAAATGTTGTGCGCCGTGGTTGATAAAACCCGTCAGGCTGAGATGAAACAGATCCCGTCGTCAGACAGGAAAGACACCAACTGCTCACGCTACCTGTGGTTTTACAGCAAACAAAACCGCTCGGGCGCCGGGCCGAGAGGTAAGAAGTTGCTCGGCGGGTGTTACCCCAAACGAGCCTGTGCTGGGTAATGAAAGAGCTTGCCCGTGACCTAAGGCACCGTCGCTATGATGTCCATAGCCGTAGGCTGTGGTAGGAATGGATGATAATGGCGAAGAACATAGGAATACCATTAATGGCCAGAGCTGGCCAGATGGAGGCAAAGCGTCTTTAAGTCATCCTGAATGCGATGAGAAACCGGGTATCAAACGGCAATGCGGAATCTCTAAACAGAAAAATCCGCCTACTCCGGACCAAGTCTCGTGTCTTCAGAAATAAAGAACGGTTCAAGCTGGGTGTGCTGTTTCACTACGGGAAGCTGGGTATGGGCTGGTGATTAGCAATTAAAAACAATAATGAGAGGTTTTAAATGGAAGGAATCAGAATAGATGTCTCAGAAAGTATTACACCAGAACATTTGATGTCAATCGAAGAGGGGCTGAATGAGTTTAACGGCTACATGACCGGTATCAGCGATCGTAAACCTTTATCTGTGGTTATCCGGGGTATAAGCAGTGGGAAGATCCTCGGAGGAATGTTGGACCGTTCATCCTTGGCCTTATTGTTCATAGTTAAGGCAGCTCTGGAGTACCCACCACAACAGGGGAAGACCCTCATTAATACCGTGTAACCATGGGTTCTTCAGCTTGTTAAGGGTTGCACCCAAGAAAGTCTTAGGCAGCTGATCAACGAGGAAACAAATAATTTTGATTTTGTCTCTTACCTGTTCAATCACGTTTGCGGTTTCAATTGAGCGATGCTCACTATGCTTTAGCTAAGTAATAAGTATGAATTAATACATAATAATTAGTCGATATTACTTCACATTTATCTTTTATGAGTTATTATTTAAGAAATACTACTTTTGATATCACGGGTGACAAATGATCACGATTGTTGGATGCAATAAAGGTGGGGCCGCGAAAACAACAACTGCAGTCAATATAGCTGTGGGTTTGGCCTTATGGGGCAAGGATGTGTGTCTGGTCGATGCTGACGTTCAACGCTCTTCGTCAAGGTGGTATGCCGAACGGGAAGCTGCAGGCCTTACCCCCTCCATCACCCTGATTGAGAAAAGAGACAACATATCTCAAACACTCAGAAGCCTTGATGAGAGGTTTGATCACGTTATAGTGGATGTTGCCGGACGAAACAGCCGTGAGCTGATTACAGGCGGAACCGTAGCTCATCAGATCATTGCTCCGCACCAATGCTCTCAGTTGGATCTGGATACGATGGTTGAGCTTCAGCAGCAGTTAGAAAGCATGCGGGATTTAAATCCAGAGCTTAAGGCATATTGCTATCAAAGTATGGCCACTACAAATCCCCTCCTTCAGGGAAACGAACGGCATGAATTTCTGGAGTATGTCCGCGAATTCGAAGGACTGATCCCTTTGAGCGCGACGGCATGTTACCGAAAGGTTTACCGAGATGTGATGTCTGAAGGTAAATCTGTCCTGGAAACATCTAACGAAAAAGCCAAGTCTGAAGTTCTTGCTCTGTTGAATGAGGTATTTTAATGGCTTTAAAAAAACCCCCTTTCACCAATCGCCGCATAGTTACTGAAGCAGAAGCGGATGCTCTGGCGAACAGATTGGCTGACCGTCCCTATGGCGATGAGAAAGTAGTTGTAGAACCTGTACCAGAAATATTGACCAGGACGACCATTTCTCTGCCTCAGAATACCTTGCGTGAAATTGAAGACCTGGCCTTGTATAACAAACGCGTCGGTATTGCGCCGAAAAGTGTGAGCGCTATCATTCGCGATGCTCTGGACGCGTATCTAAAAAAAGTATGATTTCATACTTATGCACCGCTGGGCTTCTTTTTGAAATCCAGCGCCCTCCCCTACTGTATTCAATTAGCACCTGATAATCCGCACTTCATACTTCACAATTATGTTTCCTTCCCTCTTTCCGAACTGGATAATTTCTGAAATAAAACAATCATGTTGCTATATTTTTGATGATAATTATGTGTGGAGCGTAACCTTATAATTCCTTAGCTACCAGTAGATTCAATTTGCTTTATTAAGTATTCCGTAATAATTCACACTGATAACGATCGTTTAGAGTTGATTATTTGAATGCTAAATTCAGTATGTCACCTCATACCTCATACCTAAATTTATCTGGTTCCGTTCTGGTGAGTCCGTGTTGCAATAAACGTCATTTATGCATTGTTTTGTTTGATAGAATTAGACCAAATAATTCATCCTTGCTATTTATTATTTCATAATTATGAATTATGAATTATGAATTATGAATTATGAGTTGTGTTGTTTGGTGATTTTACAGAGAACCTACAAGCAGCAATGAGAAGGGGGTCATCTAGCAATGGCTACATCTGCCCCCTGTATTACTGATTATTTAACATGTAGCATTTATGAAGTATTACTTATGATGATGTGCATCCACAGAAAAGTATTCCCTTGTTGAGATCAAACATATGTCACACATGTGAATTATGAGGATAACCTCAAAAGTAATACTTCATACTTATTTTAAATATGTGTGGAGTGCACTCATGTATCTGAAGAGATAAAAGGTAGCATTTCCTAGCATGAGGCAAGGCATCTGGCTCTAACATGACTCATTGAATCCTTCACAGTCTGTGCTGTGTCGGTTGCGCGCCACCGCATAATTCATACTTGTGAATTCATGATTAGCACTTATGATATCCAGGCTGAGATTCAATGTAGTAAATCTGATGCCAGTTACTAAAGTTAGCGCGTTACCAGGGGGGATGGGAGCAGCAAATTGCAGTGAAATATAATGTCGCACTTATGAAGTGTGATTTAATATTTATTAAACGTTTTGTTTGTCACTAAGCCTCGTGTGAGATTATATGACACATCTCACATCTCACATCTCACATCTCATACTTATTATTTCATATTATCTACATCCGCAATTTCACGGGTAAATAGCTGCTCATCAGTCATATCTTTGAAAATAAGAGAAATGTTTGTCAGAAACTGTGACCATGGTTATGCGACAATAGAGTCGCAATCTTGTTCTAAACAACAATTTCCCGGCAGCAGGGCAGGGGGGTTACCCTGACCCAAAATCCTGCTCCATTCAGAAACAGAATTCCGGCATGATAATGACTCCCCTGAACAGAGGATGTGCCGATGAAAAAGTCACGATTCACCGAAGGGCAGATTGTTTTTGCCCTAAACCTGGTGTGGCTGGTCGGTGGTGGTGTGTCGCTGATTGAAGTCGCTGTGCACCGTGCCTGGAAACTGACTCCTAAACGCATTGTTGTAGTTAATGAACCCCAGATGGCGTTGGTTCGCGAACTTGTTTTACTTTAATTCCAAGGAGCGCTATTCGTGACCGACAAACGTAAGAAACTGACCGTCTATTTGCACCCTGAAGACGATAGTCAGGATGCCAGGGCGATGGAGATTATCGAGTCAGTTCCCCTGCGCACCCGTGGTGATTTTTTCCGTGCGGCGATCGTGGGCGGAAGCGCGTTATACCAGCTGGATAAGCGTCTGCCTTATCTGTTATCCATGCTGTTCGATGGCCAACTGACCGCCGACCATCTGGTGGGTATTATTCAGCAAACGACGGGATGGCAGCCCACGACGGCCAGCATTCAGGACGTCATTGCCGCCTGCGCTGGCCAGGTGCCTGCCCCCTCAGAGCTCCCGGAACCCACCGGCAGTACGGAAAGGGAAGGGCAGGCCCGAACTAATTTCAAACGCATGCTGAAAAAAGACTGAAGCCCTCTGGCGTGCCGGAAGATTTGTGGAGAGAACCATGTCATTTATGCTGTTATGCAAAGGGATCATCGGACTGGAGACGCTGACGGGCAGGGCGCGCAAAAGCGCGGCGGAGTGGTGTTTTCTCATCAGCTGCCTGTTTATTGTGCCGCTGCTGATATTTGACGGTTCAGTGTGCCTGTGAAGATACTCCTGCAGCTGTGCTGGGCGATCGTGGTGGTACGCGCGGCCTTTCTGGCCTCTGAAACCTGGAAGAAAAACCGCAAGTAAAACCGATCATCGTTTTCCGCCGGCCTGCGTGCCGGTTTTTTATGGAGACATCAGGCCGGGAGTGTGCGGTTTTCACATCAGCTGTAGACGATATGACGCTTCCTCGTCGCGGCTGTTCGTTCCTCGCGGTGCTGCGGTACGCCTCAGCCGGGTCTGCGGCGAGCGTTGCGGTTTTTTACAGGGTGGACTTTTTTTCCGCTTTTCGACATTCTCAAGACGACGGCCCGGTCGTGCTGGCCGGCTCAGAACCCGGACGAATGATAAAGGGGCACTTAACCCCGCTGGAGGCATGACATGGTCATTAATCCCCGCTTTCCCAAAGAGCTGATTTTCTTCTCGGACGTCAAAGATGCCGTCGCTGACGCGGCGACCCGCATTTTTCTGACAGGTAAAGAAATCTGCCACGATACCCTGGCGGAATGTCTGGCCGACCGGCTGGCTTATGCGAAAATCATTGAAGACAACTATACGGCCGGCGTGATGCAGCAGGCGATTGACCTGCTTGAAGAGCATCGTGGCGACCTCTGAACCGTCCGCGACGAACAGCATGTCATCCTCATTCATCGTCTGACCTCAGGGGCCGGCCTGGCCGGTGTCTGTCCTGCTGCCATTCATTTCGGGTACCGCGACGGTCGTCGCAGGCTACCGCCTCACTTCAAACCGCAGCCGGTTATCCACAGATTCACTGAGTAACTTCGGTATTCGCGGGGGATAAGTCGGTGTACCTTTCTGCGCCGGCCCTGTGCCTGGCGGCTTTTCACCCAAGGATGTCGCGTTGCTCCACATTTATGGCACCTCGCGGTGCCGACGCGCTTCAACACATCCAGCCTCATCCCTTATTTTCCGAATGTTAGCGCCATCTTCTTTCATCTTGCCCGCAAGGTGCCGTTACAATACGCGCACCAGCCGGTATATCTAAGACCAGACAAAGGAAGCGTATTACCAGTGCACCAATATTGAATGTTCAAGCACGTTTACATCGGTGGAAAGCGCAGCCGCCGCTTAAGGCCGCTGCTAAACCCATTACCGTGCCGGACATGAAGCGCCACATATTGGGCCGATACGGCTCGGGTTTTTAACTCTGAAAAATACGCTACCTGCATCCAACCCCGCCATTGTGCGGGGCTTTTTTTGCCTGCCATTTGAGGCTGTTTCTCTGGCTAGCAAGCAAAAATGAGTATGCATGCCCAAGGTGCATGGATTTGCATGCAGCCACAGGCTGTAAATCCCCCTACCTGGAACCGTACTGGCGGGGCTTGAGCGACAGTGTGCAACTGCATTAAAAGCGGATATGGTGATATAAACCTTCCTCAGTGATAAATGAATCCAGTACATATTTTTGCAACCTCAGTAAATTCTGTTTTGAGCAATTTCTTTTTCTAATTGGTCAAGACAACTGATACTGATGCTTTGCGGTGAAGTTGCTCCGGTTAAGGTCATTGTCACTTTCATATCCTCCGCGTATAAACGCAGCAGATTCATTACCCCTGCTTCTCCCGCAGCGGCAAGTGCGTAAATATAAGCGCGACCAAGCAATACCCCTTTCGCCCCCAGCGCAAGCATTTTTATAACATCCACCCCTGAGCGTACTCCGGAATCAGCTAAAACCGTCAGATCACTACCTACTGCATCTGCAACGCGTGGAAGCGCCCTTGCTGTGGCAATCGCTCCATCAAGTTGGCGCCCTCCGTGGTTAGAGACGACAACACCATCGGCACCCATTCGCAAAGCATCTCTTGCATCATCAGGTTCCAGAATACCTTTGATAATGAGTTTTCCTTTCCAGCTATCACGTATCCACTCCAGATCATGCCAGGTGATATTAGGGTCGAAATTATTGTTTATAAACCCCATATAATCACTCATCGACATCCTTTGTCCGGTGTAGGCTTCTATGTTACCAAATGATAAAGGCCTTCCAGCCAGACCGACATCTATGGCCCAGTGAGGGTGCGTACAGGCTTGAAGATACTGCCTGAGGGAGGAGAGTGGCCCTGACATACCTGAACGTTTATCACGATAACGTGAGCCAGGGATCGGCATATCGACAGTAAAAACCAACGTTTTCATGCCTGCAGCCCAGGCGCGTTCAAGCGCATTGCGCATATAACCTCGGTCCCTGAGGACATATAACTGGGACCATAGCTCACCTGAGGCATTGCGCGCGACTTCTTCGATAGGGCACACTGAAACGGTCGAAAGAGTATAAGGAATACCCATCGTTGCTGCTGAACGTGCCGCCTTAACCTCACCGCGGCGGGCATACATGCCCGTAGCACCTACCGGTCCTAGAGCTACCGGCATTGCCCATGTAGAGCCTAAAATTTCTGTAGAGAGCGTTGGGGAACCAACACCGCAAAGTACCCGTTGGCGAAGTTTTACAGATGACAACTCAGTAGAGTTGTCTGCCATGGTATTTTCCACCACAGCGCCACCGTCTATATAATCGAAGAGAAATCGTGGAAGACGACGGCGTGCAGCTTCACGATAATCATCTGGTGATGAAACTATCATTTTTTCCTTCTTATTTTCATGTGGGGAGATATAACAAGGAGAAGTTACCCGCATAGTAATTATGAAAAAAATGAAATTTCAGCATCGTTTTCATTCCAGAAAGGAATGCCATAAGGATTGTGTGCCATTTCTTGTTGCCTTATCTCCGGTAAAATCCCAGAGAACAAACAAACAGCTAAATAGAGTGACTGGTTTAGGGGGAAATAGCGTAAATCAGTTTAACTTGTTCCCTTTTAGCTAGCGCGCCAGGACTTAAATGATCAACTTTATTAAAGGTGATAACGTCTACAAACTTCCGTTTCTCGCTCTCAGCAGACCTTCAGCGTCACGTGTTTGTCTGCTCTGTGCCAGCAGCGGACGTTACTGATTTTAACCTTCAGAAAAGGTAGGCGTACCAACCGATGTAACAAATATCTGTTAAAATTTCATTTGGTTTTTTAAGGAGAATAGATTTCATATGCGAATTCCTGATTATCCTTCGCGAGATTCTGATAAATGGGCACAGGTAGATGCCTGGTTTTCTGAAAAGCTCGCCCCTGAAGACTCAGATTTAAAATACACTCTCGCTAATAACATAGATCAAGGATTGCCCACACACGATGTATCTGCTTTGCAGGGGAAAATGCTGGCCATTTTCATTCGTATGTCACGTGCTGTCCGTGTTCTTGAAATAGGCACGCTTGGGGGTTATAGCACCATATGGATGGCCAGGGCTCTCCCACCACATGGAAGCTTAACGACAATTGAATTCAACGAGCATCATGCAGAGGTTGCTCGACAGAATATAAACAAAGCGGGGCTGGCTGAGCGCGTTACGTTGCATATTGGGGCAGCACTTGATGTCTTGCCAACACTTAAAGCCCCCTTTGACCTGATTTTTATCGATGCTGATAAAGTGAATAACCCACACTATCTTGAATGGGCTATCAAACTGTCGCAACAAGGTACTGTTATCGTTGGGGATAACACTGTGCGCGGTGGCGGTGTAATCGACTCCAGCAGTGATGATCCGAACGTTAAAGGTCTGCGAGAATTTGTTCAGATGATTTCTGAGGATGAGCGACTTGAAGCTACAGCAGTACAGACTGTTGGTGAAAAAGGATGGGATGGTTTCGTCATGGCTATCGTTAAAGCCCGGTGATTATATTTTTCGCTAAGAAGAACTGACCTGCCCCCCCGTTGATTCAAACAGAATGCTGTTAGCAATGTCCGCAGATCGCTCTCAGCAGACCTTCAGCGTCACATGTTTGTATGCTGTGTGCCCAGGTTGTGTGAAAACTTTTTTGGCCGCTGAAACTGCCAAAAACAGAGCTGAAAACCGCGCTCATACGTAAAATTCGGCTCTACTAACCAGTCGATCAATTCCAGATTTTGCGTAGACGTGCGCACTTCAGTTTTTGGTCAGGGTTTTCACACAGCCTGTGCCAAAGCGGACGTCAACCACTGAATATATGCCATAAGGATTTAAGGTAAATTTCTGGTTATCATGTGCTTTGCGGGTTGTTTATTAAAAATGCTTCAGCGAGTATTTCCGGTAAGAAAAATCAGGTGGTGGCGTTATGAAGATAGCTGAGATCGATCATATACATGTATACGTTGAAGATATTGAGCAGGCAGAACACTGGTATAAAGAGGTCCTTGGCTTCTCACGCGACAGCTCGCTGTACTTCTGGTTTGAACAGGGTGGACCGCTGGTCATAAGCAATAACGGGGCGTCACTTTCCCTTTTCCTTAGAGAATCTCAGCATCCTGGTCATACGATGGCTTTCGGAGTGAGAGCACCATCTTTCATCGAGCTAATACCGATCCTCAAGAACAACGGAATCCCTTTTACCGTCAGCGACCATGAAGTATCGATGTCCGTATACTTTAGCGATCTCAGTAATAACAAAATAGAAGTTACGTCTTACGATTATATTCAAGCAAAGCAGATACTGGAGGTGACCTGCCCCCAGGATTAGATACAACGCTCACTTAGTAATGTCGGATCCTTCACTATCAGAATTACCCTTTCTCCA
>NZ_JABAED010000038.1:0-42393 GCF_023701875.1 Rahnella sp. CG8 | reverse complement strand
TTGGAGCGGGAAACGAGACTCGAACTCGCGACCCCGACCTTGGCAAGGTCGTGCTCTACCAACTGAGCTATTCCCGCTCTGCGCACTCAACGAAATTCTTCATCGGTACGGGGTGCGCATTATACGAGAAATCCTTTTAGCCGCAAGCCCCTGAAAGCAAAAAAATGAATTTTTCGTTCAAGTGTCGATTAAAACATCAAAGAGATGAATTAATCAGCGAAACACGGTGATTTCGTGCTCCGCAGCGCAATAAAAAAGATTTCAGTTATTCTGGAGATTAATAAAATGTTCGCGGTAGTAGGCTAATTCAGCGACGGATTCACGGATATCATCCAGGGCCTGATGGGTATTTTGCTTTTTAAAACCGGCCAGCACTTCCGGCTTCCAGCGACGCGCCAGTTCTTTCAGCGTGCTGACATCCAGGTAACGGTAATGGAAATACTCTTCCAGCTCCGGCATATACTTAAACAGGAAACGTCGGTCCTGCCCGACGCTGTTGCCGCAAATCGGCGATTTCCCCGCCGGAACCCACTCGCGCAGGAACTCGATAGTTTTTTGCTGGGCTGCATTGTCATCAAACGGGCTGGCTTTGACGCGATCCACCAGACCGCTGCCGGTGTGCGTACGCACATTCCAGTCATCCATCAGCGCCAGCTGAGCATCAGACTGATGCACCGCCATCACCGGCCCTTCGGCCAGAATGTTCAGATGCGCGTCCGTCACCAGCGTGGCAATCTCAATAATGCGGTCACGTTCAGGATCCAGACCGGTCATTTCCAGGTCGATCCAAATTAAGTTCGAGTCATTTGCAGCCATGATGTGTCCTGTTACAAAGTAGAGAGTTGACGGAGATCTCCGTCATTCGGGCAATTACTATAAAATAGCTGGTATCATAGTCGTTTTGGTCGCACCGAGCGATTAAAGCCAGTCAAGTGAGGCGCAGTGACTAAGTCAAAACTGTCTAAAGGGCAACAACGTCGCGTTCAGACTAACCATCAGCGTCGTCTGACACAGACCGACAAACGAAAAGAGCTGGACGATTCTCTGCATGGCGAACCGCAGGACGGCGTTGTCATCAGCCGTTTCGGGATGCATGCGGACGTTGAAGCGGCCGACGGCAGCCAGCACCGTTGCAATATCCGCCGTACCATCCGTTCTCTGGTCACCGGTGACCGCGTTGTATGGCGCGCCGGGGAAAATACCAGTGTGAAAGGTATCGTCGAGGCGGTTCACGAACGAACTTCCGTTCTGACACGCCCTGATTTCTATGATGGCGTCAAACCCATTGCCGCAAACATTGACCAGATCGTCATTGTCTCCGCCATTCTGCCGGAGCTGTCGCTCAATATTATTGACCGTTATCTGGTGGCGTGCGAAACCGTTGAAGTTGAGCCGCTGATTGTGCTCAATAAAATCGATCTGCTCGACGACGAAGGCCGTAAATTCGTTCAGGGCATGATGGATATCTACCGCAATATCAATTATCGCGTACTCGAAGTGTCGAGCCAGACCGGCGAAGGCATGCCTGCGTTTGAAAAGGCGCTGACTGACCGCATCAGTATTTTTGCCGGCCAGTCAGGCGTAGGCAAATCCAGCCTGCTGAACGCCCTGCTGCCACCGGATGAAAAACAAATTCTGGTGAATGAAGTCTCTGATAACTCAGGCCTGGGTCAGCACACCACCACCGCAGCGCGTCTGTATCACTTCCAGCATGGCGGCGACGTCATCGACTCCCCGGGCGTGCGTGAATTCGGCTTATGGCACCTTGCGCCAGAGCAAATCACCCAGGGCTTTGTCGAATTCCGTCCTTTCCTTGGCTACTGCAAATTCCGTGACTGCAAACACGGCAGTGATCCGGGCTGTGCAATCCGTGACGCCGTAGACCGGGGTGAAATAGCCGAAGAACGTTTCGACAACTACCACCGCATTCTGGAAAGCATGGAAGACGTAAAAACACGTAAAAACTTCGACACGCTGTAATGCTAATTAATTGAATTAACATGTTAATGGCAAACGGGTGAGGTTAACGGAAGTTGAACCGTTGATTTCACCCCGTTACAATCCTCCGCCATACAACACTGCGTGACCCTGAACTGATTTCAGGGTCTCCTGCAAAATGACCGGTAACGCCGGTCATTCATACCATCCAAGAGGTTTTCCCCGTGCTGGACAGTATCAAAATCAAACTGCAATACTTACTTCCTAAACAAGGACTGACCCGTCTTGCTGGCTGGGGCGCGGACAAACGTGCGGCCACGCTGACCCATTGGGTGATCAAAGCGTTTGCGCGTTTTTATAACGTCGACATGAAAGAAGCGCAAAACCCGGATCTCAAATCTTACGCCACATTTAACGAATTCTTCGTGCGTCCGCTGCGCGATGGCGCACGTCCGGTCGTCAGCGGTCTGGATATGCTTTGCCTGCCAGCCGACGGCGCAGTTAGCCAGTTAGGGGCAATTACCGATGGCAAGCTGTTCCAGGCTAAAGGTCATTTCTACAGTTTAGAAGCGCTGCTGGCGGGTAACTATCTGCTGGCTGAGCAGTTCAAAGACGGCCAGTTCGCCACCATTTATCTGGCACCACGGGATTATCACCGCGTGCATATGCCGTGTGACGGCGTGTTGCGCGAAATGATTTATGTGCCGGGTGATTTGTTCTCCGTCAACCCGCTGACCGCCGCGAATGTGCCAAATCTGTTCGCCCGTAACGAACGCGTCATCTGCGTCTTTGATACTGAATTCGGGCCGATGGTGCAGATTCTGGTCGGCGCAACGATTGTCGGCAGCATTGAAACCGTCTGGGCCGGCGGTGTCACACCACCACGCGAAGGCATTATCAAACGCTGGACCTATCCGGCGGCGGGCGAAGAAGGTGCCATCGCGCTGGAAAAAGGTCAGGAAATGGGCCGTTTCAAACTGGGTTCTACGGTGATCAACCTGTTTGCCACTAAACAAATTCGCTTCATGCCGAATCTGAGCAATGGCACCGTGACCCGCATGGGCGAACCGTTCGCTGAAGCGCTGCGTGAAGCGGCACCCGCAACAACTGACGCGCAAGCACCAGCAACAGAAGTACCTGTAGCAACAGAAACACCTGCTGGTGTGGCAACGGCTGAACCACAAGTCCCGAAAGATTATTAAGTTCGCCCTGAACAGACGAAAAGAACTGAGAAAAAGGATGTGACCGAGTGCGCCTGATCCCCGCCCTGCTGATGAGTTTACTGCTGTCCCTGCCATTGATGGCGGGTGCAGCCCCGACTGAAGATCAGCTCAAACAGGAGCTGAAACAGGCGGAAGCCAACAAAGAAATGGCCAATCAGACGCAGGTGGTTGAGGCGCTGCAAAGCGCACTCAACTGGCTGAATGAAGCCAGTGTTTCAGCCGGGCGCACGGCGGAATATCAAAAGGTCATTGATGACTTTCCAAAACTGACGCAGGCACTGCGCCAGGAATTGCGAAATCAGCCTGACAAGCCACCCGCGCTGGATAACAGCATCTCAGCCGCTCAGCTCGAGCAGCAAATTCTGCAAGTCAGCAGCCAGCAACTGGAAGAAACCCGCCAGTTACGTCAGGAGCAGGATCGTTCCCGCGACATCAGCGACTCACTAAGTCTGATCCCGCAACAGCAATCCGAAGCCCGCAACGCGCTGAGCGACATCGATCAGCGCATACAGGCGGCGACAGCGGCGGCCACCTCCTCACCCCTGGCGCAGGCGCAACTCAGCGCGCTTCAGGCCGAATCCGCAGCGCGCAAAGCGAAGGTGGATGAACTGGAACTGGCTCAGCTTTCTGCCAATAACCGGCAGGAACTGTCGCGGATGCGCACCGATCTCTACAAAAAGCGCGCCGATTTTCTTGATCAGCAATTACAGGTTTTACGCAACACGCTGAATAATCAACGTCAGCAGGAAGCCGAACAGGCGCTGGAAAAAACCGAGCTGCTGGCCGAACAGAGTGGCGAGTTGCCACACTCGATCAGTCAGCAGTTACAGGCAAACCGCGAGTTGTCGCTGGCGCTGAATCAGCAGGCGCAGCGGATGGACCTGATTTCCTCTCAACAACGTCAGGCCGCTGCACAGACTCAGCAGGTACGTCAGGCGATTAATACCATTCGCGAACAGGCGCAGTGGCTTGGCGCGTCTAATTTACTTGGCGAAACCCTGAGGGCGCAGGTTGCGCGTCTGCCGGATATGCCAAAACCGCAACAGCTTGACCGCGATATGGGCCAGTTGCGCGTTCAGCGTCTGCACTATGAAGATTTGCTGGATAAGCAGGCTATTTACCGTCAGGCGCGGCAGGACGATGGCAAACCGCTCACCACAGATCAGCAAAAAATTCTGGATGCGCAGTTGCGGACGCAACGTGATTTGCTCAATTCCCTGCTCTCGGGTTGCGATACCCAAATTCTTGAACTGACCAAGCTGAAAGTGGCAAACAGCCAACTGGTGGAGGCGCTGAATGACGTACATGACGCCGCCCACCGTTATCTGTTCTGGGTGGCAGACGTCAGCGCCATCGGCATTTCTTACCCGGTGCAGGTCGCGCATGACCTGAAACGGCTGGTCTCGCTGGATTCGCTCAGCCAGCTTGGCGGCGCGTCGATGATGATGGTCACCAGCAAAGAAACACTGTTGCCGCTGTTTGGCGCACTGATTCTGGTGATTATCAGCATCAGTTCCCGCAAGCACTATTATGCATTTCTGGAACGTGCCAACAGTAAAGTCGGCAAAGTCACGCAGGATCATTTCTCGCTGACCCTGCGTACCGTGTTCTGGTCAATTCTGGTGGCGATGCCGTTACCTGTGCTGTGGGCCGCGCTGGGATTCGGGCTGCAAAGTGCCTGGCCGTATCCGATTGCGGTGGCGATCGGCGATGGCGTCACCGCGACGTTGCCAATCCTGTGGGCGTTTATGGTCAGTGCCGCGCTGGCACATCCTCAGGGATTGTTTGTGGCACACTTCGGCTGGCCGCAGCGTGCGGTGTCAAGGGCACTGCGCTATTACGCGCTGTCGATCTGGGTGCTGGTGCCGCTCATTATGGCGCTGATTACCTTCGATAATCTCAACGATCGCGAGTTCTCTAATACGCTGGGACGTCTGTGCTTCGTGATTCTGTGTCTGGTGGTCGCACTGGTCACCAATAGCCTGAAACGCGCGGGCATTCCGCTGTATCACGATAAAAAAGGCAACAGCGAAAACATCATTAACAAGACGCTGTGGTGGATGCTGCTGGGCGCACCGATTGTCGCTGCGCTGGCTTCACTGATGGGCTACCTCGCGACCTCACAGGCGCTGCTGGCCCGCCTGGAAACCTCGGTCGCCATCTGGTTCGTGTTGCTGGTGATTTATCACATTATCCGCCGCTGGATGCTGATTCAGCGACGTCGTATCGCCTTCGAACGCGCCAAGCAGCGCCGTGCGGAAATGCTGAATCAACGCGCCCGTGGTGAGGAAGATGGCCATCAGATCAGCACCAGCAATGAAGGCACGGTCGAGATTGAGGAACCGGTGGTGGATCTGGATGCCATCTCTGCCCAGTCGCTGCGGCTGGTGCGTTCTCTGCTGACGTTGATCGCGCTGATCTCGGTGATCTTCCTGTGGTCTGAAATCCACTCGGCCTTCTCTTTCCTGGAAAATATTCATCTCTGGCAGGTTGCGTCTACGGTTCAGGGGGTGGAAAGCATGCAGCCGATCACCCTCGGATCGGTGCTGATCGCCATTCTGGTGCTGATTATCACCACGCAACTGGTGCGTAATCTGCCCGCATTGCTGGAACTGGCGCTACTGCAACATCTGGATCTGACGCCGGGTACCGGCTATGCCGTACTGACCGTCACCAAATACGTATTGCTGCTGATTGGCGGCCTGACCGGTTTCTCGCTGATCGGGATCGAGTGGGCAAAACTGCAATGGCTGGTGGCGGCACTCGGTGTCGGTCTCGGCTTCGGTTTGCAGGAGATCTTCGCTAACTTTATTTCCGGCCTGATTATCCTGTTTGAAAAACCGATCCGTATCGGCGATACCGTAACGATCCGCAACCTGACCGGCAGTATCACCAGGATCAACACCCGTGCCACGACGATCGCTGACTGGGACCGCAAGGAGATTATCGTGCCGAACAAGGCCTTTATCACCGAGCAGTTCATCAACTGGTCGCTGTCGGATTCCGTCACGCGTGTGGTGCTAACCGTGCCTGCACCGTCGGAGGCCAACAGTGAAGAAGTGACAGAAATTCTGCTCAACGCTGCGCATCGCTGTTCGCTGGTGCTGGATATGCCTGCGCCGGAAGCCTATCTGGTGGATCTCCAGCAGGGGATTCAGATTTTCGAGCTGCGTATGCATGCCGCTGAAATGGCGCACCGTATGCCGCTTCGCCATGAAATTCACCAACTGATCCTGGCTGGATTCCGCGAGCACGGCATTACACTGCCATTCCCGCCATTCCAGGTGCGTATGGAAACACTGCACCGCGCGCAAAATGGCAATAACGCGACCTTTACCAGCAGCAGCGGAAGTGGCCGCAGCGGAAACAGTTCGCGCTCACCGGGCGATTTGTAAGAGAAAAGAGAACAGCAAAAGGGCAGATTCTTCTGCCCTTTTTTAAGCACATTGGCTGATGGAGTTTACAGATCCGCGATTAGCGCTGCAGCAGCGTTGCGGTGCAAAGAGATCAGCGATCTGATATCCATGCCGACAATTTCACCGTCAAGGACCCGCCATTTCCCCCCAACCATCACGCGGTCGGCTTTTTCCGCGCCACACAGTAACAGCGCGGCAACCGGATCATGACTGCCGCTAAAACGTAGTTCATCGAGTTTAAACAGCGCCAGATCGGCCTGTTTGCCCACGGCAATCTGCCCGATATCATCGCGACCGATAAGCTTCGCCGAACCGCGCGTCGCCCAGCCCAGGACTCTTTCCGGCGTGACATATTCCGCCCCGTATTTCAGACGTTGCAGATACAACGCCTGCCGCGCTTCATACATCAGATTTGAGGCATCGTTCGACGCAGAGCCGTCAACGCCCAGACCAATCGGCACGCCAGCCGCTTCCAGATCACGTGTCGGACACATGCCGGATGCCAGTCGCATATTCGACACAGGGCAATGACAGATACCGGTGCCCGCCGCGCCCAGACGACGGATCTCATCGTCGTTAAAATGAATACCGTGCGCCAGCCACGTGCGGTCGCTCAGCCAGCCGACGCTTTCCAGATAATCAACTGTACGCAGGCCAAACATTTTCAGGCAAAACTGTTCTTCATCCAGCGTTTCCGCCAGATGTGTATGCAGCCGGACGTCTTCGCGCTGCGCCAGCCAGGCACTCTCGCGCATAATCTCGGTGGTGACCGAAAACGGCGAGCACGGCGCCAGCGCAATCTGCATCCACGCGCCCTCGCCGCGCTGATGATAGCGATCAATCAGGCGCTGGCTGTCCTGCAAAATCACCTCGCCCGACTGGACCGTCTGTTCCGGCGGCAAACCGCCCTGCTCCTCGCCGAGACTCATCGAGCCGCGCGTCAGTAACGCACGCATGCCCAGCTCACGCACGACGCCCACCTGCACATCGATCGCCTCCTCCATGCCCTGCGGGAAAAGATAATGGTGGTCAGTGGTGGTAGTGCAACCGGAGAGCAACAGTTCAGCCATTGCGACGCGGCTTGCCAGGCCCAGCGCCTCCGGCCCTAAACGCGCCCAGACGGGATAAAGTTTTTTCAGCCACGGGAATAACGGCACGTTGACCACGGGCGCCCAGGCCCGGGTCAGCGTCTGATAAAAATGATGATGAGTGTTAATCAGCCCCGGCAGCAGTACAGACTCGGAGGCATCATAAATATGATCTACCGGCTGCGAAGGTGGCTGACCCGCGGTCAGCAACTCAGCAATTTTCTGCCCTTCAGTGACGATGCCGCCACGGGCATCCAGTGAGTTGGCGGTAAAAACCGCCAGCGGATTTTTGATCCACGTGCGTTGCTCTGACATGTCTGACTTCCTTTTTAAGGTCACATTAAATTCAAAAAGTGAGTCAGCTCAGTTATGCCCTGTCTGCTGATCCAGGGGCGCAACGCGCAGAATTTCAGTGAACCTTGATCTCCTCCGCGACCACGCTGGTGCGTTCTGCAGGCATCAGTAAATTGAGCAGAATAGCGATAACGCCACCACTGGTCACCGCATGGCCGAAAATATTACCGACGATGGGCGGGAACTGACCAAGCACATCTGGCACGGCTTCAATGCCCAGACCGATGCCAAAGGCGATGGCAATTATCAGCATTTCACGACGTCCGACCGGAGACTGTGTCATGATTCGGATACCCGCCGCGACCACGCTGCCAAACATCACCAGCGTTGCGCCACCCAGCACCGGCGCAGGAATTTGCTGCAACACTTCGCCGATAAACGGAAACAGGCCTAGCACCAGTAATACCGCGCCAATATACATGCCGACAAAACGGCTGGCGACGCCGGTCATCTGGATCACGCCATTGTTCTGTGCAAATGTTGTGTTAGGAAATGACGAGAAGGCTGCGGCGATAAGGCAACTGATACCGTCAGCCAGAATCCCGCCCTGCAGACGTTTACGGAAGCTTTCTCCTTCAATCGGTTGCTGCGACAACATGCAGTTAGCGGTCAGATCACCCACCGCTTCCAGGATGCTGATAAACGATACCAGCGCGATCGGCACGAAAATAATCCAGTCAAACTTAAAACCAAAACGGAACAGTTGCGGCAATGCAAACCAGTCGCCCTGCAAAGGTTTCACCGTCAGATGGCCGGTCAGCGCAGCGGCGATACAGCCGACAACAATGCCTAAAACTATTGATGAAAGGCGCAGCCAGCGCACGTCGATGCGGTTGCAGGCGACAATCACCAGCAGCGTCAGTGCCCCCAGCCCGAGGTTAGCCGGTGCGCCGAAATTCGCGGCACCATGGCCGCCCGCCCAGTCGGTAATGCTGACTTTAATCAGGCTGATGCCAATCAGCGCGATTACGGTGCCGCTGACCAGCGGTGTAAACACGCGGCGCATCTGCCCGATAAACCGGCTAACCAGCAGCGGGATAAACGCCGCCACAAAGTTCACCCCAAAAATCATCGCCATGATGTCTTCAGGAGAGCCACCGCGGCTTTTCACCAACATACCGCCGGAGAGGATCACCCCCAGAAACGCAAAACTGGTACCTTGCAAACAAATCATCCCCGCGCCCACCGACATAAACCGGCGCGCCTGAATAAATGTCCCGATGCCGGAAGCCAGCAAAGACATGCTGATCAGATAAGGCAAGTAGGCATTCAGCCCGAGAACCGAGCCGATAATCAGCGGCGGCGTGATAATTCCGACCACGCTTGCCAGCACGTGCTGGATGGCGGTGAAAAATGCCGGTGCCGGTGCAATGCGCTCTTCCAGTCCATAAAGAAGTTCTTTGTCGTTGGATTCTGACATAACGAGTTTTCCGGATAATAAGTGATGATCCGGTAATGCATAAATCAGGCCAGCAGCAAAAAATTTAGCTTAACTCAGGCAGAAGACCCTGTTTATGGCGCTTGGCGAGAAAGGGCCAGCACTGAAACTTTAAAATCAGCGCTGCGTCATTTAGGTACTTTTGTTTCAGTAAAAGTGCAGTTTTGGGTTTATTGCACAATGAAGGGGCAAAAAAGGGAAATCGTGGAAGGAAGCCCTGACCTTGGGAACAGGGCTTAAGCACTCATCAGGCGCGTGTCACCGGGAAGGCCAGGACATCACTCAGGCTGGCAGCACCCAGCGCAATCATAATCAGGCGGTCAACACCCAGCGCCACACCTGAACACTCCGGCATACCGTGTTCTAACGCATCCAGCAGATTGTTATCGACAGGATGCTGCGGCAGGCCGCGTGCCGCGCGTTTGCGGTTATCCTGCTCGAAACGCTGACGCTGCTCACGGCTATCCGTCAGTTCACGGAAACCATTCGCCAGCTCAATGCCTTTGTAATACACCTCGAAACGCTCGGCGACGCGGTGATCTTCCGTACTGATTTCTGCCAGAGCGGCCTGCGTGGCCGGGAAATGATAGACGAATGTTGGTTTGTCGCGACCAATGTGCGGTTCTACACCCATCGTAAACAACAACTGTAGCAGGGTGTCACGGTCTTCTTCGGTATCAGCAATGTTGGATAAATCCAGTTTTGCCGCCGCTTCACGCAGTTCCGTTTTGTCGGCGGATAACGGATCCACACCGAGATGGCGGGTAAACGCCTGCTGATAAGACAGGGTTTCAGCACTATCGCAATCGAGAACCTGCTGGAGTAAATCATCCACTTCATTCATCAGACGGTACATGTCATAACGCGGACGGTACCATTCGAGCATGGTGAATTCCGGATTATGATGACGCCCGGCTTCTTCATTACGGAAACTGCGTCCCATCTGATAAATCGGCCCGCTGCCCGCAGCCAGCAAACGTTTCATGTGATATTCCGGGCTGGTCATCAGATACAACGTCATGCCATCAGCCGCACCCGGCCCGACAAAACGCGTCTCAAACGGCACCAGATGAATGTCGGTCACCGTGGCCTGGCTCATTGCTGGCGTTTCAACTTCCAGTACGCCGCGATCGGCAAAGAAACGTCGAATCTCAGCGAGGATAGCCGCACGCTTCAACAAATTGGCGACGGGAGCACTGGGTTGCCAGCTTGCTGTTTCGCTCATGGTGATTTACTCCGAATTCAGAAAAGTCATGCAGTCTACCTGCATCCCCGCAGGCAAACAAATATCTCATTTTACGAAGCGCAATGCAGAGAAAGCCTAAACCTGCATTCACATCAAATTACCATGACTACCCCTTTGGTATAATAATTCTCTTACAAACAATAAGAATATCAGCCACCGGGACAGCGCCTGTATGTCATCGGGGTTCACTAACTCTTCGATTATGAAGAGCTTTTCGCGGGTGTTTCAAACCCGATCTCATTGATGATAGTGGAGGAATGCAGTGCAAACCTTTAACGCCGACATTGCAATTATAGGTGCAGGTGGGGCGGGTTTACGCGCAGCAATAGCCGCAGCGGAAGCCAATCCCAACCTGAATATCGCGTTGATTTCGAAAGTGTACCCAATGCGCAGCCACACCGTGGCGGCCGAAGGCGGTTCTGCCGCTGTGACGCAAGATCACGACAGCTTTGATTTTCACTTCCAGGATACCGTTTCCGGAGGCGACTGGCTGTGTGAGCAAGACGTGGTGGATCATTTCGTTCATCAATGCCCGACTGAAATGGCCCAGCTTGAACTGTGGGGCTGTCCGTGGAGCCGTAAGGATGACGGTTCCGTCAATGTTCGCCGCTTCGGCGGAATGAAGATCGAACGCACCTGGTTTGCCGCGGATAAAACCGGCTTCCATATGCTGCACACCCTGTTCCAGACCTCGCTGAAATACCCACAAATCAAACGATTCGATGAGCATTTCGTCCTCGATATTCTGGTCGATGAAGGCCAGGTACGCGGCGTCGTCGCCATCAATATGATGGAAGGCACACGCGTGCAAATTCGGGCCAACGCTGTGGTCATGGCGACCGGCGGCGCAGGCCGTGTTTACCGTTACAACACCAACGGCGGTATCGTCACCGGCGACGGTATGGGCATGGCGTTCCGCCACGGCATTCCGTTGCGCGACATGGAGTTCGTGCAATATCACCCGACCGGCCTGCCGGGTTCCGGCATCCTGATGACAGAAGGCTGCCGCGGTGAAGGCGGCATTCTGGTCAACAAAGACGGTTACCGTTATCTGCAGGATTACGGCATGGGGCCGGAAACCCCTCTGGGCGAGCCGAAAAACAAATACATGGAACTCGGCCCGCGTGACAAAGTATCACAAGCGTTCTGGCACGAATGGCGCGCCGGACGCACCATCGAAACGCCGCGTGGCGACGTGGTATATCTGGATTTACGCCATCTCGGCGAGAAAAAACTGCGTGAACGTCTGCCGTTCATCTGCGAACTGGCCAAAGCGTATGTCGGCGTCGATCCGATTACGGACCCGATCCCTGTTCGCCCTACCGCGCACTACACCATGGGCGGCATTGAAACCGATGCACAGTGTGAAACCCGCATCAAAGGTCTGTTTGCGGTCGGCGAATGTTCGTCCGTTGGTCTGCACGGCGCCAACCGTCTCGGCTCAAACTCACTGGCAGAACTGGTGGTGTTCGGGCGTATGGCCGGTGAAAAAGCGGCAGAACGCGCAGTTGAAGCCAAAGACACCGGCAACAGCGCCGCACTCGAAGCGCAGGTGCGTGATATCGAAAACCGTGTTGCCGCGCTGATGGCACAGGAAGGCGACGAAAGCTGGGCCGCCATCCGTGACGAAATGGGTCTGGCGATGGAAGAAGGTTGCGGGATTTATCGCACTACCGAGCTGATGCAAAACACCATCGATAAACTGGCCGAACTGAAAGAACGCTTCAAACGGGTGAAAATTCAGGATACCTCCAGTGTCTTTAATACCGACCTGCTGTATACCATCGAACTGGGTCATGGCCTGGAAGTAGCAGAATGTATGGCGCATTCCGCCATCAATCGTCGCGAATCACGCGGCGCCCATCAGCGTCTCGATGAAGGCTGTACCGAACGCGATGACGTGAATTTCCTCAAACATACTCTGGCCTTTTATCAGCCAGATTCCGCCCCGCGTCTCGAATATGGCGACGTGAAAATTACCACGCTGCCACC
The DNA here is from genome assembly GCF_023701875.1 of Rahnella sp. CG8. Classification (NCBI taxonomy): domain Bacteria; kingdom Pseudomonadati; phylum Pseudomonadota; class Gammaproteobacteria; order Enterobacterales; family Yersiniaceae; genus Rahnella; species Rahnella sp. CG8. Next base: position 29,698 of record NZ_JABAED010000038.1, on the reverse strand, counting down.
GGCAAAACGCGTGTACGGCGGGGAATCTGAGACTCACGATAAAAAAGATAAGGAGCAATCACGTGGCTAAAATGCGCAGCCTGAAGGTTGAGATCATGCGCTACAACCCGGAAACGGACAGCGCGCCGCATCCGGTGGTGTATGACGTGCCTTTCGATGAAACAACGTCACTGCTCGATGCTCTGGGCTACATCAAAGATCATCTGGCCGCTGACCTTTCCTATCGCTGGTCGTGCCGTATGGCAATCTGCGGCTCGTGCGGCATGATGGTGAATAGGGTGCCGAAGCTGGCGTGCAAAACCTTCCTGCGGGAATATCCGGACGGTATGCAGATTGAGGCGCTGGGGAACTTCCCGGTGGAACGTGATCTGGTGGTCGATATGACCCACTTTATCGAAAGCCTCGAAGCCATCAAACCTTACATTATCGGCAATACCCGCACGGTCGGCGAAGGCCCGGGCAAGCAAACTCCGGCGCAAATGGAGAAATATCACCAGTTCTCCGGCTGTATCAACTGTGGTTTATGTTATGCCGCCTGCCCGCAGTTTGGACTGAATCCTGAATTCATCGGCCCGGCAGCTATCACGCTGGCGCATCGTTACAACCTCGATAACCGTGACCACGGCAAAGCACAACGTATGCCACAGCTCAACAGTCAGAATGGTGTCTGGAGTTGTACGTTCGTCGGTTATTGCTCCGAAGTCTGTCCGAAGCACGTCGACCCTGCCGCCGCCATTCAGCAAGGCAAAGTCGAAAGTTCGAAAGACTTCATGATCGCGAGGCTGAGACCGCAATGAGGGAGGAAAATATGACGACTCAAAGTACGGGCAGCAAACGTAAACCCTACGTGCGTGAGATGAAAGCCAGTTGGTGGAAAAATTTACCGTTCTACCGTTTTTATATGCTGCGTGAGGGCACGGCGGTTCCGGCAGTATGGTTCAGTCTCTTACTGCTGGCAGGGGTTTGCTCGTTACGTAACGGGCCTGAAAGCTGGGCGGGTTTTGTGAATTTTCTGCAAAATCCGGTGGTCTTGCTGATTAACCTGATCGCCCTGCTTGCGGCCCTGTTGCATACCAAAACCTGGTTCGAACTGGCACCGAAAGCCTCCATCCTGGTGGTGAAAGGTAAAAAGATGGGACCTGAACCGGTGATTGCCGGTTTCTGGGGCGTGACGATCGTTGTGACGCTGGTTGTTCTCGTCATCGCACTGTTTCTTTAAGGAGGCGACATGAAAAATACTCTTCCTAAACGTTCAGACGAGCCGGTGTTCTGGGGATTGTTTGGTGCGGGCGGTATGTGGAGCGCAATTTTTGCGCCGGTGATGATTCTGCTGGTGTGCTTCCTGCTGCCGCTGGGCTTTTTCCCCGGCGACGCACTGAGCTATCCACGCGTGCTGGCATTTGCGCAAAGCGGGATCGGGCGTCTGTTCCTGCTGCTGATGATCGTGCTGCCTCTGTGGTGCGGTCTGCACCGGATCCATCACTGCATGCACGACCTGAAGGTCCACGTTCCGGCCGGAAAATGGGTGTTCTACGGGCTGGCGACGATCTTAAGTATCGTCACCCTTATCGTGCTGATCCGCCTCTGATCCGCAAAGATCTGACTTTCCAGCGGCCATCTCTCTGGCCGCTGTTTTCATTCTTTATCCGCAGGTTTTCCCTTTTTCTTTTTTGTTACCTACACTTAGAGAACATACTAAGGAAGGAAACTCCATGCGTATCTGGTCAAAACTCAGCGTTATCATCACAGCACTTATGTCAGTCGCGTGCAGCGTAACGCCGCCTGCTGACGTCAAAGTCGTCAATAATTTCGAACTCACCCGCTATCTCGGTACCTGGTATGAAGTCGCCAGACTGGACCATAGTTTTGAAAGCGGACTGGAACGCGTCACCGCCAATTACAGCCTGCGCGATGATGGCGGCGTAAAAGTGATTAATCGCGGGTTTAATCCGCAGAAGAATAAATGGCAGGAAAGTGAGGGCAAAGGTTACTTCACCGGATCACCTGCGCGCGCGGCGCTGAAAGTGTCATTCTTCGGTCCGTTCTATGGCGGTTATAACGTCATAGAACTGGATAAAGATTATCGTTACGCGCTGGTCTGCGGACCGGATAAAAGCTATCTGTGGATCCTGTCCCGTACGCCAACGCTGGATGACAGCGTGAAGCAGCAACTTCTGCAAACGGCGCAGCAGTACGGATTTGATACCAGCAAACTGGTGTGGGTGAAACAGCCTTGATGCTTACACCATAAAACTCGCGCCATAAAAACAACACTGCCTGCATCAACGTGCAGGCAGACATCAGTTTACTTAACGTTATTCGCTCGCTATTGCGCGCTTTTCTGAATGGCTTCCCCACCGGCAGACACATCTTCACCTACGCCACGCGTGGTGTTGCAGGCTGTTAAGGCAGAAGACAAGATAAGAACAGACAAGATAGCGAGGATACTTTTCTTCAGCATATAAATCTCCTTCCTATAAGAGAATGTAAAGTACGACACTTTTAGTGTAGCTAATTTTCTGGATATAGAAGGGAACAGGCAGGATTTTAAGACATTTGGTAAAACGAGGCTGAAGGGATCAGCCTGCTTTGGAAATTGCGCCACCCAGATGCTGGATGTCTTCACCGAAACCATGAACCGTGTTGCAGCCGGATAACGAAGCCAGCAGCATCACTGAAACCACGATAAACATCATCTTCTTCAACATGGTAAACATAATCCCATTCAACAAGTTGGGGCTGGAAAGCTGCGACAGGCATTCACCTGTGGCAGCTTTCATCCGGCGTAATAAGTATTGAGAACTTATTTAACGCGGGAAACGTATTCGCCAGAGCGGGTGTCACAACGGACGATTTCGCCGATCTGCACGAATAATGGCACTTTAACCACAGCGCCGGTGCTCAGGGTCGCTGGCTTACCGCCGGTACCTGCGGTATCACCTTTCAGGCCAGGATCAGTGTCCACAACTTCAGCTTCGATGAAGTTTGGTGGCTGAACAGCGATAGGACGGCCATCCCACAGCGTCACGATACATTCTGCGTTGTCCTGCAGCCATTTAGAGGCGTCAGAAACAGTTTTCTCTTCAACCTGATGCTGTTCGAAAGTCTCAGGGTGCATGAAGTGGTAGAACTCACCGTCGTTGTAGAGGTAGTTCATGTTGGTATCTACAACATCAGCGCCTTCGCATGAGTCAGTAGATTTGAAGGTTTTTTCTACACGGGAACCGGTCAGCAGACGACGCATTTTAACGCGTGCGAAAGCCTGGCCTTTGCCTGGTTTTACGAATTCACTGGATTCGATAGCGTAAGGCTCGCCCTCGAACATGATTTTAAGACCCGGACGGAAATCGTTGCTAGAATAAGTCGCCATGATGGCCCTCTAATTTTAAACTGGTATTAGCCAAAAAAATGGCAAACATTGTAACCCTAAACACGCCATTTAGAGAAGATTGGTTGTATCAACTCGGCGATGTTATCACTGACCCGGATGAACTGCTTACTCTTCTGGCACTTAACGACAATGCAGAACTGCAAAGTGGGCGTGAAGCCCGTCGTTTGTTCCCGCTTCGCGTGCCCCGCGCCTTTGTGGCACGTATGCAGCCGGGCGATCCACAGGATCCTTTATTGCTTCAGGTATTGACCGCACGCGAGGAATTTATTGCCGCGCCGGGCTTTACCACTGACCCGCTTGATGAACAACGCAGCGTTGTTCCGGGTCTGTTGCACAAGTATAGCAATCGCGCCCTGTTACTGGTGAAAGGCGGATGTGCGGTAAATTGCCGCTACTGTTTCCGTCGTCATTTCCCGTATCAGGACAACCAGGGAAATAAGGCTAACTGGGTTCAGGCGCTGGATTATATCCGCACTCGCCCGGAACTCGATGAAATTATTTTCTCCGGTGGTGATCCGCTGATGGCCAAGGATCATGAACTCGACTGGTTGATCGGTGAACTCGAAGGGATCCCGCACATTAAGCGGCTGCGTATTCATACCCGTTTGCCGGTGGTTATCCCTGCACGTATCACGGATGCCTTCTGCCAGCGCCTTGAAAAATCACGTCTTCAGGTGCTGATGGTGACGCATATCAATCACGCCAATGAGATTGATAATGCATTGCGCGCCAGCATGGCGAAGCTGAAACGCCATGGTGTGACGTTGCTCAATCAGAGCGTGCTGCTGCGGGGCGTTAATGATTCTGCTGATGTGCTGGCGACACTGAGCAACGCGCTGTTTGACGCGGGTATTTTGCCTTACTACATCCACGTGCTGGATAAAGTACAGGGTGCGGCGCATTTCATGGTGAACGACGACGAAGCGCGCGTCATTATGAAAGGGCTGATGAGTAAAGTGTCAGGTTATATGGTACCGAAACTGACCCGTGAAATTGGCGGCGAGCCGAGCAAAACCATTCTGGATCTGCGGCTGAAGCAGTCTTAACACGTTCTTCCAACCCCAAATAATTCAAGTTGCAGGAAGGCGGCAAGTGATGGAGTCCCGATGAGCTTACTCAGGTAAGTGATTCGGGTGACTGAACGTAGCCAACGCACCTGCGGCTTGACGTATGAAAAGGGAACGCAAAAAGGGATGCCATTGGCATCCCTTTAGTATTTATAGCCTTCACGCGACTATGGGCACTTATAAACCTGACCGACCATTTTGCTGTCAACCGGTGCAAAGCTGGACAGGAAGTTCTGGGACGGGCTGTTGGCACCATAAATGGTGTTGCCGCCCATCGCTGCCGCTTTGTTACGCAGGTCATTGGCTGCGCCACGCATGGAGCTGCCGTCACCGCCGGTACCGGAGAACCAGTTGCTTTGGGCACCGGTGACTTCGCCAAGCAACTGACAATTTGCGCCTGGTTTGTCGTCCGTGAATTTCACCTGCTGGCCCGCTGCATCCAGTTGATGAGTGGTACTGCACCCGGCAAGCAGCGCGATAGCTGACAGGCCCAGTAACATTTTAATCCGCATCACTTTCCCCATTTGTTTTTGTAATCACATAAAGCCTATCAGAAAACACCTGGCTCTCTTAGGCATCCGTTGCCACGCATACCCAAGTTTGTGCTATCGGTAAAAATCCGAAATCCACGCAGAAACAAGTCTACACGTTAAAGGCCGGAGACAATGAGAGTTATCTTACTGAACCTGATAAAAAAGGGTCAAATAAAAAAACCCGGCCTTTACAGACCGGGTTTCTTCAGTACGTTGCCTCAGTGAGCAAAAAAGCCCGCTGATTTTACGTACCTGCGGATGAACGCAGGGGGATGATGATTACATCATGCCGCCCATGCCGCCCATTCCACCCATACCGCCAGCGCCGCCCATATCGACTTTATCGTCTTTAGGCAGGTCGGTGATCATGCACTCAGTGGTGATCATCAGGCCAGCTACAGAAGACGCGTACTGCAGAGCAGAACGGGTGACTTTAGTTGGATCAAGGATACCCATTGCGATCATGTCGCCGTATTCTTCGGTGTAAGCGTTGTAGCCGAAGCTGCCTTCGCCCGCTTTCACTTTGTTTGCGATAACAGAGGCTTCTTCGCCAGCGTTCACAACGATCTGACGCAGTGGAGATTCCATTGCGCGCAGAGCAACGCGGATACCCACGTTCTGGTCGTCGTTGTCGCCGGTCAGGTTAGCCAGAGTGTGAGCAACGCGAACCAGCGCCACGCCACCACCAGCAACCACGCCTTCTTCTACCGCAGCACGGGTTGCGTGCAGGGCATCTTCAACGCGAGCTTTCTTCTCTTTCATTTCAACTTCAGTCGCTGCGCCCACTTTCAGAACGGCTACGCCGCCTGCCAGTTTAGCCACACGCTCTTGCAGTTTTTCACGGTCATAATCAGAAGTCGCTTCTTCAATCTGCTGACGGATCTGAGAAACACGGCCCTGGATGGTTGCTTCTTCGCCAACGCCATCGATGATGATGGTGGTGTCTTTGTTGATAACAACACGTTTAGCCTGACCCATATCTTCCAGAGTGGCTTTTTCCAGTTCCAGACCGATCTCTTCAGAGATAACGGTACCGCCAGTCAGGGTTGCGATGTCCTGCAGCATAGCTTTACGACGGTCGCCGAAGCCTGGTGCTTTAACCGCAGCCACTTTCACGATGCCACGCATGGTATTCACAACCAGAGTCGCCAGGGCTTCGCCTTCAACGTCTTCAGCAATGATCAGCAGTGGTTTACCGGCTTTCGCAACGGCTTCCAGTACTGGCAGCATTTCGCGGATGTTAGAAATTTTCTTGTCAGCCAGCAGGATGAACGGGCTTTCCAGTTCGATTGAACCGGTTTCTGGTTTGTTGATGAAGTAAGGAGACAGATAACCACGGTCGAACTGCATACCTTCAACAACGTCCAGCTCATCTTGCAGGCCAGTGCCTTCTTCAACAGTGATGACGCCTTCTTTGCCCACTTTTTCCATCGCTTCAGCGATCAGTTTACCGACAGTTTCATCGGAGTTAGCAGAGATGGTACCAACCTGTGCAATGGCTTTAGAGTCAGAGCAAGGGACAGATAATTTTTTCAGTTCTTCAACCGCAGCAACGACAGCTTTGTCGATACCACGTTTCAGATCCATCGGGTTCATGCCCGCGGCAACAGCTTTCAGGCCTTCAGTGATGATGGCTTGAGCCAGAACGGTTGCGGTAGTGGTACCGTCACCCGCTGCATCGTTCGCTTTGGACGCGACTTCTTTCACCATCTGTGCGCCCATGTTTTCGAACTTGTCTTCCAGTTCGATTTCACGTGCAACGGACACGCCGTCTTTAGTGATGGTTGGTGCGCCGAAAGATTTGTCCAAAACCACGTTACGGCCTTTAGGGCCCAGGGTCACTTTTACTGCATCAGCAAGGATGTTTACGCCACGCAGCATTTTCACACGGGCGTCGTTACCGAATTTTACTTCTTTAGCTGCCATTGTTAATTTCCCTTAAATTCGTTCTGTTCAGAAAAAAGTGGATCGGGGGACAATCAGGCTTCTACGATTGCCAGAATGTCACTCTCAGACATGATCAACACTTCTTCATTGTCGATCTTCTCAGCTTTCACGCCGTAACCGTCGTTGAAAATGACGATGTCGCCAACTTTCACGTCCAGCGCTTTAACTTCACCATTTTCCAGAATGCGACCATGGCCGACAGCCAGGATTTCGCCACGGGTAGATTTACCGGCAGCGGAGCCAGTCAGAACGATGCCGCCAGCGGATTTAGATTCTACTTCTTTACGCTTGACGATAACGCGGTCATGCAATGGACGAATTTTCATTGATAACTCTCCTGTGAGCGGGTCCATATCTATTTTTAGGGTTGAATGCCTGGCAAAGTCCTGCCCGGCCTCGTGGTTTGTTTAATGGGGGCGATACGCAGCCCTTCAAGGGGAAGAACAGAAAAATTTTCTCTTTTTCTTTCGCTGCTCTGTTGACGAAAATCGACCTTCGCAGTGCTTCCCAACAATCTTTTAACAATTGAGGCCACAGAGATTAGCGATCGCGGTGCTCTGTGTCGTCATCTTTTTTAGGTGTAACCAGACGTTCCTGCGTTTCATCCGTCCGCTGGAACTCGCCATCAAAGGTATTCCCCGTTGGCGCGCTGCTCCCCCAGTTACCGCCGGAACGCACAATGTTCAAATGCGGCATCAGTTTTAGCGTCAGTCGTTTCTGGATGGGTGGCAGCAAAAGCAGCAAACCGAGGAAATCAGTAAAGAAGCCCGGTACCAGCAGCAGGAATCCGGCGATCACCAGCGAAACACTTTTAACCATCTCGGCTGCCGGGCTTTCCCCAACCGCCAGTTTTTGCTGCAACTGCATAAACGTCTTCATGCCCTGATTCTTCACCAGAGAGACACCTACGCAAGAGGTGAAAACAACCAGCAATAACGTTGTTGCCACGCCAACCACCGCAGCCACCTTGATAAATAAGGTGATTTCAATGTAAGCCAGCAGGAATAACAGTAATAACGGTAACCAGCGCACCGCATTCTCCTTGTAATTTGGCTCCGGAAGCGCTGTCGCAGCGGCATTCCAAACCCTGAATAAGTGCCTGCTTGAGATCTTCGCTATCAAAGAAATGCAGGCTGACTACACTGAGATGGTGATCACTCATCATGATTTCAACCACCAGACCTGATTTAATTGAGCAGGTAAATGAATTGTGAGAATTCTCACAGATACTAAAAACATGCACGATAATAGGGCAGGATAGTGATCTTAGTACGTGCAATTCGTCTGAAGCAGCATATGATCGCCTCCGTTGCTCAAACAACGGTTGATCGTTTTAAATTTACTACGGCCAGTAACATAATTTTAAACATCGCATAACGCATTCAGTACCGAAGAGAAGGTTCTCATGTCAAACACCATTCGTATCGAGGAAGACCTGCTGGGCACGCGCGAAGTACCGGCAGAAGCTTATTACGGCATTCACACCCTGCGGGCGATTGAAAACTTCTATATCAGCAACACCAAGATCAGTGATGTTCCTGAGTTTGTTCGCGGCATGGTGATGGTGAAAAAGGCGGCAGCTCTTGCTAACAAAGAGCTGCGCACCATTCCACGTCACATTGCGGATATCATTATTCAGGCGTGCGACGAAGTGCTTGATAAAGGCAAATGCATGGACCAGTTCCCTATCGACGTCTATCAGGGCGGTGCGGGAACCTCGGTAAATATGAACACGAATGAAGTGCTGGCGAACATCGGTCTGGAACTGATGGGACACCAGAAAGGCGATTACCAGTTCCTCAATCCAAATGATCATCTGAACAAATGCCAGTCCACCAATGATGCCTACCCTACTGGTTTTCGTATCGCCGTGTACGCGTCCTTGCTGAAACTGGTTGATGCTATTTCCCAGCTGGGCGACGGTTTTGAGCGTAAAGCGAAGGAATTCGAAAACATCATCAAGATGGGCCGTACACAGTTGCAGGACGCCGTTCCGATGACGCTCGGTCAGGAATTCCACGCGTTCAACGTGTTGCTCAAAGAGGAAACCCGCAATCTGTTGCGTACCGGCGAATTACTGCTGGAAGTGAACCTCGGGGCGACAGCAATCGGTACCCGCCTGAATACGCCGGAAGGTTATCAGCAACTGGCGGTAGAAAAACTGGCAGAAGTCAGCAATCTGGCCTGTGTACCCGCTGAAGATCTGATTGAAGCAACGTCCGACTGTGGCGCATACGTGATGGTTCACAGCTCGCTGAAACGTCTGGCCGTGAAGCTTTCTAAAATCTGTAACGACCTGCGTCTGCTCTCTTCCGGCCCTCGCGCTGGCCTGAATGAAATCAACCTGCCGGAATTACAGGCGGGTTCTTCTATCATGCCAGCCAAAGTGAACCCGGTTATCCCGGAAGTCGTGAACCAGGTGTGCTTCAAAGTCATCGGTAACGACGTCTGCGTGACGATGGCGGCAGAAGCGGGCCAGCTTCAACTGAACGTCATGGAACCGGTAATTGGTCAGGCGATGTTTGAGTCAGTGCATATCCTGACTAACGCCTGCTACAATCTGCTCGAAAAATGCATCAACGGCATTACAGCGAACAAAGAAGTATGTGAGTTCTACGTTTTCAACTCTATCGGCATCGTCACCTACCTTAACCCGTTCATCGGCCACCACAATGGCGATATCGTCGGCAAGATTTGTGCTGAAACCGGTAAGAGTGTCAGGGAAGTGGTGCTCGAGCGCGGCCTGCTGACTGAGGCGGAGCTGGACGACATTTTCTCCATCGAAAACCTGAAACATCCGGCTTACAAAGCAAAACGCTATACCGATGAAAATGAACAGTAACAGACTCAAATACTGACCTTTTAAAGGCTCGTTGTTCTGCAGAACAGCGGGCCTTTTTACTTTGTACAACACAACAATTACACAACAATTAATTATCAATTCCTTAAGGAGTGCTGGGAATATGGACGGACAACCATGTTAATTATCGAATTTATTATTGTACTGGCGGCGATTTTCCTCGGCGCGCGCTTAGGCGGCATCGGCATTGGTTTCGCGGGCGGGCTTGGCGTTCTGGTGCTCGCCCTGATAGGCGTTAAACCGGGAACCATCCCTTTTGACGTAATCTCTATCATCATGGCGGTGATCGCCGCGATTTCGACCATGCAGGTAGCAGGCGGGATGGATTATCTGGTGCAACAAACTGAAAAGCTGCTGCGCCGTAATCCCAAACACATCACCCTCCTCGCGCCCATCGTCACCTATTTCCTGACGATTATGGCGGGCACCGGCAACATTTCACTGTCGGCATTACCGGTTATTTCTGAAGTCGCTAAAGAGCAAGGGATTAAACCCTGCCGCCCGCTTTCCACCGCCGTGGTTGCCGCGCAGATAGCCATTACCGCCTCACCGATTTCTGCCGCAGTGGTGTACATGGCATCCACCATGGAAGACCACGGCGTCAGTTATCTTCATCTGCTGATGGTGATGATCCCGTCCACACTGGCCGCAGTGATCCTGATGTCGCTGATTGTCAGCTGGTGCTTTGACGCAAAGCTTTCCAATGACCCGGTTTATCTCAAACGGTATGAAGAAGGTTTGATCCAACTGCGTGGCGATAAAGTGCTGGAAATCAAACGCGGCGCCAAACTCTCGGTGTTGCTGTTCCTGCTCGGCGTACTGACGGTGGTCGCTTATGCGGTTATTAACAGCCCGAGCCTGGGTTGGGTCGCACAACCGGTGATGACCACCAACAGCGCCATCCTGATTATCATGCTCAGTGTCGCCACGTTAATCACCTTGCTGTGCAGCATTGATACCGACGCCATTCTGACCTCCAGCACGTTCAAATCCGGCATGAGCGCCTGTATTTGTATCCTCGGCGTGGCCTGGCTGGGTGACACTTTTGTGCAGGCCAATCTCGGCTGGATCAAAGAAACCGCGGGTGGCCTGATCCAGGCGCATCCGTGGCTGCTGGCAGTGATTTTCTTCTTCAGCTCTGCGCTGTTGTATTCGCAGGCCGCCACGACCAAAGCCCTGCTGCCAATGGCGCTGGCACTGAGCGTATCGCCGCTGACCGCCGTGGGTTCTTTTGCCGCTGTTTCCGGTTTATTCATTCTGCCGACGTATCCGACGCTGGTTGCCGCTGTGCAGATGGATGACACCGGCACTACCCGCATCGGGCGCTTCGTCTTCAACCATCCATTCTTTATTCCCGGCACGATTGGCGTGTTCCTGTCTGTAGTTTTTGGATTTGGTTTCGGCAGTATTATTCTCTGACAGTTTTCCGGGGGCTGCGGCCCCCGTTAAGCACTCGGGGCTTTCTGCTCAGGGATTGCTCAGGGTATACTCACAATTCATTAACGCGCTATGGCATGACGCCGTGCGCATCTTCTGTCGATTCACTCAGTGGCTGTTCATCTGCCGCGACAAAGAGAACTTTACTCCGCATGGATCACCGCATTCTTCGAATTTTCTTCCTGCTGTGCAGCCTGAGTCTTTTGCCGTTTCAGGCGAATGCCTCTTTATTTGGCAAACCCGCCACGCCACAGTTTGTCCCCGTCGCTCAGGCATTCAGTTTTGATTTCCAGCAGCAAGGTCACGACCTCAAACTGAACTGGCAAATCCGTGACGGCTATTATTTATACCGCAGCAAGATTGAGCTGGAACCGAAGAATGCTCAGCTCGCGGCGTTTCTGATGCCCAAAGGCCGTGATCATCATGATGAGTTTTTCGGTGACAGCGAAGTTTATGAGAATGCCCTGCATCTGACGATCCCTCTCCGTCAGGCCAGCGCGGATGCAACCGTTCGGGTGACCTATCAGGGATGTGCCGCCGCAGGATTCTGCTATCCGCCGGAAACTCGTGACGTGCCGCTGAGTGCCGTCACGGAACCGACGCGTGTCAGCACGCCTGCTACGGATACAGCATCCGCACCGGTTATCGTGACGCCTGAAAAGCCATCCACACCACTGCCGTTTTCTCCGCTGTGGGCCTTGCTGATCGGCATCGGTATTGCCTTTACGCCTTGCGTACTGCCGATGTATCCGCTGATTTCCGGCATTATTCTCGGGCGTCAGCGCCCTCACAGCATGAAGCGAATTTTCCTGCTGGCGCTGGTTTACGTTCAGGGCATGGCGCTGACTTACACACTGCTTGGTATGGTGGTCGCTGCGGCAGGCTTGCAGTTCCAGGCGGCGTTGCAAAGTCCGTGGGTACTGATTGTGCTTTCGGTGATGTTCATTGTTCTGGCGCTGTCGATGTTTGGCACGTTCAGCCTGCAACTTCCTTCTGCCGTCCAGACCCGGCTGGCTTTATGGAGTAACGAGCAAAAAGGCGGCTCGCTGCCCGGCGTCTTTATTATGGGCGCACTGGCCGGGTTGATTTGTTCTCCCTGCACCACCGCGCCGCTCAGCGCGATCCTGCTGTATATCGCCCAGAGCGGGAATCTGCTGGCGGGGGCTGGCACGCTGTATCTGTATGCGCTGGGGATGGGCATTCCGCTGATTATTGTGACGATGTTCGGCAACAAATTACTGCCCCGCAGCGGGCCGTGGATGCAATACGTCAAAGAAGGATTTGGCTTTGTCATTCTGGCACTGCCGGTATTTTTACTCGAACGTGTGATTGGCGATATCTGGGGGCTGCGTTTATGGAGCCTGCTCGGCATGGCGTTCTTCGGCTGGGCATTCCTGCTCAGCCTGAAAAGCCAGCGCGGCATGGTGCGGACGCTGCAATTACTTTTCCTGGCCGCGGCGCTGATCGTCAGCCGTCCTTTGCAGGACTGGGCATTTGCGCCAGCCGCTAACACGACAACACAGGTACACGCACTTAATTTCCAGAAAATCCATAATGTCGGTGAACTGAACGCTGCCCTGCAGGGCGCGCAGGGCAAACGCGTTATGCTGGATTTGTACGCTGACTGGTGCGTGGCGTGTAAAGAGTTCGAAAAATATACCTTCTCAGCGCCAGACGTGCAGAATGAACTGACGGATACCTTATTGCTGCAGGCAGATGTCACCCAGAATTCCCCTGAGCAGAAAGCGTTATTAGAACGTCTGAATGTTCTGGGCCTGCCGACAATTTTGTTCTTCGGGCCTGATGGTCATGAGTTGCCACAGTCACGGGTGACGGGTTTTATGGATGCAGCGGAGTTCAGCGCGCATTTGCAGAAAACTCACCCTTAAACGACACTACACTTTGAAGTACGCGAATTGTGAGGAGGCAAACGTGCTACGTGAACAAGTTCTCGATAAAACCCTTAATTTCCTGGAACAACGTGGCCTTGCAACATTGTCACTGGAAACGGTCGCCGAACTGGTCGATGTCCCGCTCAGTGAATTACGCCGTTTCTGGCCGGATGCCGAAGCCCTGCTGTATGACAGTCTGCGTTATCACGGCGAACAGATTGATATCTGGCGTCGTCAGCTGATGCTGGATGAGTCTCTTTCAGCGCCACAGAAATTGCTGGCGCGCTATAAAGTGCTGGATGAGCAGGTGCGGCAGCAGCGCTATCCTGGATGTCTGTTTATCGCAGCTTGCACGTTTTTCCCTGACAGCGAGGCGCCCATTCATCAGCTGGCTCAACAGCAGAAACGGGCCTCCTACGACTACACCTTGTCGCTTTTGCAGGAAATGGGCTCGGATGACCCGGAAATGGTCGCTCAGCAGATGGAACTGATCCTCGAAGGCTGCCTGAGTAAACTGCTCGTTAAACGCCAACTGAACGATGTGGAAGTCGCACGCCGTCTGGCAGAGGATGTGCTGAACATCGCCCGCTGCCGTGAACATGGTGCACTTTCCTGACTTCCCCCCATTGCTGCCCGGCGATTTCATCCTTTTTGAATGAAAAGGCAGCAAACAAACGGCTTTTATGTATTTTAGATAACAAACCCGTTGACGGCTCAGGCCCAATACGGTTTAATGCGCCCCGTTGCCCGGATAGCTCAGTCGGTAGAGCAAGGGATTGAAAATCCCTGTGTCCTTGGTTCGATTCCGAGTCCGGGCACCATATTTAAAGAAACCCGCCTATGGCGGGTTTTTTGCTTTTTAAATCTTACGTATTTACCCTTTCGTGATTCACTTCTCATCCCTTCATTCATTTGCACAAAACTCCCGTTCAATTCTGCTTAAAAGTTAGGCCAACGTCCGTTAACGGTCATATCCCTGCGTTTTAGACTGATTCCTTAGCCTGATCAGTTTCCTCAAGGCCCTATAAAACAGGAATGTCTCATGAAAATAACCAAAATTGAGGTATTGCGCGTTGCGATTCCATTCAGCAGCGACAGGGATAAAACACCAGAGATACAGGCGGATGCCTATAACGCGGCATCTCCCGAACTCACCAGAATGGAAACATTACTGATCAAAATCACGACCGACAGCGGCTTACACGGCTGGGGGGAAGGTTTCGGTCATCTTTGTAATCCGCTCACCGAAACCGCGATGAACGGCTTAGTCGGGCGATTTTTTCTCGGCCAAACCTGCCCGGAAAGTCCTGAGGAAATTGCTGCACTGATGCAGCAGGCCGAGGTGAACTTTCATGCTTTCGGGCGCACCGGTCCCGTGATGTTTGCCCTTTCAGCTGTGGATATTGCGCTATGGGATTTGCTGGCGAAAGCGTGGAAGCAGCCGCTTTGGCAATTGCTGGGGGCGAAACGTCAGAAAATCGGGGTTTACGCCAGCCTGGTCAGTTATGGCAATCATCCGGAACGTGTGGCAGCAAAAGTGCTGAGTACCTGGCAGGCGGGATTCCGCGCCATAAAATTGCATGAAACGGCTTATCCGGCCATTGCCGCCGCCAGAGAAATACTACCTGCCGATGCTGAACTGATGGTTGATGTGAACTGTCCGTGGAACGTGGCAGAAGCCTCGGAACAGGCGCAGGCTTTACGTTCTCTGAATCTGGGATGGCTGGAAGAACCGGTCTGGCCACCGGATGATTTAGCCGGTCTGGCGGAAGTGCGAAAACAAGGAACCCGTATTGCCGCAGGCGAGAATGCAGCAGGCGTTCAGGGCTTTGTGGAGCATTTCGAACACGGCGCGATTGACGTCGCACAGCCCAGCGTCAGTAAAGTCGGCGGGATCACCGCCATGCTGAAAGTGTTTGCGCTGGCGAAGCAATACCACATCCGCGTTGTTCCGCACTGTTTTTATTACGGTGCCGGCCTGATGGCCACCGCCCAACTGGTCGCTACGCTCGACGACAGCGTGAGTCTGGAAGTGCCTTACATTCAGTGGCAGGAAACGCTTTATTCACAACTGAATTTTGAACCGCATATGCTGTTGCCGGATACGCCGGGGCTAGGTTTTGAGCCATCACTTTCCATCATCCAGAAGTACCTCATCAGCTCGAAAACCCTTTCTCTGACCGCGGAGGCCGCACATGCGTAAATCCAATTATCGGGTGGTAATCGCCCTGCTGCTGTTCTTTGCCGGCATGCTCAATTATCTCGACCGCGCGGCGTTATCGGTGATGGCGCCACTGATCAAAGGCGACCTGCATATCAATGATGCCCAGATGGGGATTTTGTTCAGTGCCTTCTTTATTGGCTACTGCCTGTTTTGCTTTATTGGCGGGTGGAGTGCAGACAAGTTTGGCCCGCGAAAAGTCTTCGCCTTCGCTGCTGCGTTCTGGTCCGTATTTTGCGGCGCAACAGCACTGGTCACCGGTTTCGCGCATTTACTGGTCGTGCGCGTCATGTTTGGTATCGGCGAAGGCCCGATGGGCACCACCACCAACAAATCAATTTCCAACTGGTTTCCGCGCAAGGAAGTCGGCCGCGCGGTCGGCTTCACCAATGCGGGGCAGCCACTGGGGGCCGCCATCGCCGCGCCGATTGTCGGGCTGGTCGGGTTGCATTTCGGCTGGCGCATCGCCTTCGTGGTGATTGCTGCACTGGGCTTTGTCTGGCTGGCGGCATGGATGGCCTTTTTCCGCGATAAGCCAGAGCAGCATCCGCGGGTCTCAGAGGAAGAAAAACGTCTGATTGCCAGCGACCGCCCGGCGACACCGGTGACAAACGGCGCCAGAGAAAATGATGCGCACAGCTTGTGGTATTACGTTTTTTCCAAACCGGTGCTGGGGGTGGCTGCAGCCTTTTTCTGCTTCAACTACATTCAGTATTTCTTCCTGTCATGGCTGCCAAGCTATCTCACTGACTTCCAGCATCTCGACATTAAGAGCATGAGCATTATCGGTATTCTGCCCTGGCTGGGCGCCACCGCCGGCTTTATTGGCGGCGGGATTGTCGCCGATATTCTCTACCGTCGTAGCGGTAATTTCCTCTTCTCACGCAAAGCGGTGATTTTCGCCGGTCTGATTATTGCTGCCGGTTGTGTGCTGATGACGGCTTATACCCGCAACACCGCAGGCGCCGTGGCGCTGATTACCGTCGCCAGTATTTTTGCTTATATGACGCCACAGGCGTGCTGGTCATTGTTGCAGGATATCGTTCCGGCGCACCGTATCGGGACCGCAGGCGGTTTCGTGCATTTACTGGCGAATCTGGCCGGGATTTTATCCCCGAGCATTACCGGATTTTTAATCCAGTACGGCGGGGGATATCAGTCAGCCTTCATCCTCTCAAGTGGCCTGGCGGTCGTCGGTGTGATTGCAATGGCTATTCTGGTACGCCAGAACAAAGTGAATGAATTGTTTGGCAAAAAAGCGCCAGCGGAAGAAATCGCCGCCGGTCATTAATCCTCCGGTGTATCCTGTAAGGCCCCTGTTCAACCTGCAATTGAATTGATACATTGCAGGTTGAACATTGAGCAGATTTATAGGATGTAAAATGCCCTCGTCAGAACTTTCGCTGTTTCCCCCTGCATTGAAAACCGGCGATACCATTGGTTTTTTCTCTGCGTCATCACCGGTGACTGCCACCGCCCCTAACCGTTATCTGCGCGGGAAGAAATTCCTTGAAGATAAAGGATTTGTGCTGAAAGCCGGCACAATGACCGGACAATATGATCACTATCGCTCCGGCTCCATTCAGGCACGTGCCGAAGAACTGAATCAGTTGATCCGTGATCCGCAGGTGCGTTGTGTAATGTCGTCGATTGGCGGTAACAACACTAACTCTCTGCTGCCTTATCTGGATTACGATGCGCTGCGTACTGATCCGAAAATCATCATCGGGTATTCCGACACGACCGCATTGCTGGCCGGGATTTATGCGCAAACAGGATTGATCACCTTTTACGGTCCGGCGCTGGTGGCTTCTTTTGGCGAATTTCCGCCGCTGGTTGATGAAACCTACGCGTCTTTCGCTGACATCCTGATGACCCGCCGCTCTGAGCCTTATCGCTACGCTTTACCGCAGCACTGGACGGATGAAAAGCTCAACTGGAATGATGTCACGCCGGTCAGGGCGAAAACGTTGTACGCCAATACCTGCCGTTTTCACGGCAAGGGACGCATCGAGGGGCGCGTCATCGGCGGAAATCTGAATACGTTGTCTGGCATCTGGGGCAGCCCTTATATGCCGGAAATCCGTCAGGGCGATATTTTGTTTATCGAAGACAGCTTGCACAATATCGCGACCATCGAGCGCTCTTTCTCAATGCTGAAACTGAACGGAATTTTCGACCGTGTGAGCGCTATTCTGCTCGGCAAACACGAATTGTTCGATAATGCGGGGACAGGAAGGCAACCGGCGGATGTGCTGCTGGAAGTGCTGAACGGACAAGACATTCCGCTGGTTGATGGCTTCGACTGCTGCCATACCCATCCGATGTTAACGCTTCCTCTGGGTGCCCGTATTGCTGTCGACTTCTCTCAGCAGCACATCGACATTGTCGGCCCGTATCTGCAGCAATAAATCAAAAATCACGTACTACTAAAAATCCGTACGTGATTTATATGCTTTTCCCCCCACGCTTTCCGCCATTACATTTCGAACGACTGCTCTGTAAACATTTACGACAGAAATCTGTTTTTGAAATAGAACGGTTTATACTGACTGACCTGATGCGTGAGATATAAATCAAGAATGCGCGCCGGGTGCGCATTGTTCTCATTGCATGAAGCATGTGTGGAGGCAGGATATTCTTAACAGGGAGGCGTGAAATGCACATGAATTATCTGATTGAAAATCTAATAGTCTTCAACCCTGAAGATAACACACTTTCATTAGCGGGTGATTCAGAAAACAAGATCGCCATTTCTAATCCTGCGCGCAGGATATTATTATTGTTAATAGAACAACAGGGTATCGTTGTTGAGCGTGAAATATTTTTTAAAAAAGTTTGGGATGACTACGGACTGATAGCAAGTAATAATAATCTTAATCACTGCGTCAGCAAATTACGCAAAGTAGTGGTCACTTTGGGTTACCCTGATGAATTTATCGTTACCGTGCCCAAGGTCGGTTTTACTATCCGTAAAGAAATCATTATTGAACCTTACCTCATGCATGAACCTCCTGAGGAGAAAATTCAGGTTCACAACGTGCAGGTCAACAAAACACCGGAAAACCGGCTGACTGAAACAGAGCAAAAGGAAGAGAACATCGCGCCGACGGCAGCATCACTTCAGCTAAAAACGCAACCTGAAAAGAGGATAAAAAATCGCCCCTCTGGCTTTATGATAAGCCTGCTTGTGGCGGCAGTCTTGACTGTGTGGGCATTTTTCATTATGTACAACGATTTACAGGATCCGAAAACAGAGCTGAAAATTGCCAGGCTGGGTGCCTGTGATTTGTATTCAACCGCGCCCGTCATTTCGTCCCGTAAGCGCGAATTTATTCAACTGGCCGGGACATTTCTGCAAAAAAATAATATTACCTGCAAACCAGGAGATATTTTCATATTCCAAAGTGAGCGTTTTACCTCGCCCATCAATACTGGCTCAGTACGTGATTTTATGGCGCAGTGCATTACCGATGATAATTATAAAGCTAACATTTGCATAAGCTATTATACAAATGACAGGACCACGCATGTTCAGTGATAGAAAACGTATTTTTCAGGGAAAGAAGAGCATCCTCCTCCCGTTCATCCCGGCTGTATTTATATTACTCTTTACCCTGTATGGTTTTTTCGTCCAAAAGAACCGGGAAGCATTCCCTGTTAATATACCTTGCCGTGGAAATATGATCATAGAAGCACAATATGATAATCAAACCGCAAAACTGGTGGCCGCACTCTACTTCAGTTTTCTTGACAACCACAAAATTTTAGTTTCACTCAGTGGAACGGGTTATTTGTATGACAAAAATGGGATTGTTATTCAACGGAAAACATTGCTGAGAAACATTTATTATGACTATATTCACGTTAGCACAAACTCCAGTACGTATTCGCTCACCAGCAGTCAGATTAATATCGACAGTGTAGACAATATGGACTGGCAGATTTCGTCTCTCCTGCTGATAAACAGTTTTTTTCTGACCGGCCATACTGACACGCTGGTACTGAAGAAATACGATAACAGCACCCTGTTGATTGAAAGCAACCAGTCTCCGATTGCATTGTGTGTATTCAAAAAAAGTCTTTGAATACAAATACATTTAGTAACTCACTTATTTATAGTAGAGGTACAGATGAAACCCGCAAGCCTGGGCGTAACGCGACAAGGTACAAAAACTGGCCTGAGCCGGCCGCTTCTCAAGACGGGTAATCGCTGGTGGCGTGATGCCCAGCCGTCTGGCCAGTTCTGTCTTACTCAGTCCAGCATCTTCACGCAGGGTTTGCAGCAGGGCATGAATGTGAGTCTCTGCGATGAGCTCCGGTGCCTGGACCTTATAAACCGGTTCCTCGAGCGCCTGCGCCCGCAATTTTGCCGTTCTTAGCATAGCTTTCCTCCTTTCCTTAAGCCGTCGTCAGTAGTAGTTGATCTTGACGATCACGGATGCGTCAAACTGCCCGAGAGAAAGCGTTTTCCCCGGGATCGCACTCAGTTTTGCCGTAAAGTTTTTGGTGACTTCATTCACATTGTTCAGCTCAGCAAAGTCATCATAGCGGTTGAAAGTGATGGCTTTATCCTGGTCGTTATAGAGCATCAGCTTCGCGCCGTTGGACAGGTCAATCGCGGTGTTGTCCAGCAGTGGGCTGGCGGTGGAAAACTCCGCCTGCAGCGAGAAGTTGTCAAGGCACCCTTGTTTTACCGCTTTAATGGCAAACGGCAGTGAAACGCCGGACGATCGGGACAACGTGGTACTTTGAATTGCACCAAAATCGACAATCTGAGACTCAGGATAGACTTTCAGATCAGAGCCACAGGCCAGAAAGCGGATCCCCTGTAATCCTGAAAGGTTGTATTTAAGATTTTTTGCGCCCGGCGTTTTGTTAATCCCGCGGCTGCCGTCAAGCTGGAAAACCGTAAACTGGTCGGCCCCCTGATAATGTCCGCTGGAAGGCGCATTTCCGCTGACTTTGATATACAGACGGAACGTGACATTCACCGTCACATTCTGACCTTTTTTGATCGGCGTACTGTTGGTACTCAGACGCTGTTCGTTCTGCTCCAGATCCTGCCCGTTGTAACTGACGCCCAGCAGCAACCCTTCACCAATCGACTGTGATTTGGGATTAAAGTAGAAATGCACCACATCAATGATCGAACCCAGCACATTGTCGCAATAGGCCGTGACATTGATGTCATTGGATTCCCAGACTTTCGTGCCTGCTGGCACGTTCGCCGGGATCGCCAGTTGCCCGACGGGAATAGCCGGTTTGTCCACAATACCGGTACCTTTTTCGACACAATCGAGCGCCAGTGCACTGCGGGAAAAAAACAACAGCAGCAGGAGAAATACCATCCGACCCGCCTGAAATCTGTCAATACCAGCCATCACCACTCCTTAGCGTTTTGCGTCTTTGCTGATGCGGTGACATTGTTGTGTCTGGCAGTTGTACTCGTTCACCTGCAAACCGCCGTAATCATCCATGTAACCCAGACTGTATTGCTGGCTAACGTACTGCTTGCCGGTGAGATTTTCGCTGGCGAACGGTGCGAGCATCACGCTGTCAAAACCAGGGATATTGCCTTTGTTGTCTTTGCCCAGATAGCCGACAGTGATATAAAACGGTGTCGGATTGGTCAGTTTTAGCCCATCACTGAGACGGGCAACCTGAAGCTGTTCCTGCCAGTGACCTTTCACCAGCTTCCTGAGCTCCACCGGACGGAAAAACAGCTTCACGCGGCTTTGGATCGCCACCTGCATCACGTTCGCCATGTCACTTTTTGGCGGCACTTCACGCACGTTAAAGTAAAACAGCGATTCGCGATCTTTCGGCAGACCGGCGGTTTCGGGTAACTGCAAAATGCGGATCTGGCTTTTCTGGCCAGCATCAATGCGCTGCATCGGCGGCAACGCCACCAGCGGAGAGGTGATTTTTTCGCCCTGCTCGTTCTCCAGCCAGACCTGCGCAAGATACGGTAGATCTTTGCTCTGGTTTTCCAGCATCACGCTGACGGATTTATCACTGGCGTTATAGATGATGCGTGTCCGGTCCAGATTGACGGCGGCGAAAGTCGGATAAGTCATGCCAATCATCAGCAGTAATGCTGCCCCAAAACGCAAAAAATACCTGTTCATCGGATTATTCCTTTCCTGATCTGCTTTGTTGAAAGCGTTTAAATTATTAAGTGCAGGGCAGCAATACCTGCCCTGAATATGTCACGGGCTGAGGTGGCACCTGGATCTGACATTGCTGCCCGTCTCCCCAGCGAACAGTCAGGGATTTCTCGCCGGATACTCCGGCCAGG
The DNA here is from genome assembly GCF_023701875.1 of Rahnella sp. CG8. Taxonomy (NCBI): domain Bacteria; kingdom Pseudomonadati; phylum Pseudomonadota; class Gammaproteobacteria; order Enterobacterales; family Yersiniaceae; genus Rahnella; species Rahnella sp. CG8. Next base: position 8,049 of record NZ_JABAED010000038.1, on the reverse strand, counting down.
TACGCCAGACCACTGTCGCCAATCAGGCCCGCTTCAAACCCGGAACTGTTGTCGGTAACGGCGGCGCCCAGCGGCGGGTGGCTGCCATCAGCGAGGCGTATTACCGCCATCAGACGTTCACCTTTAATGGCGCGGATTTTGCGAAAGCCTATTGCGCCTTCCGTCAGGGTTTTGCTGACCACCGAGCTGTAAACTTCCACGTCATCCGGCAAATTATTCACATCAACGCGGATATCGGAGGTCTGGTAGCTGGACACACCATTCACAACAGCAATGCCGTAATCGTTGGTCACTGACGCACCGTCGCTGATCGGAATGCCTTTCACGCCGGTTGATACCATCATGCGTGGCTCGCTGCCGGCGCTGCTCTGATGCAATGCTGCACCTGCCGCTGTCGCAGTAAACGATCCGTACCAGTTGGCATTCACTGAGCGGTAATCGTTATTTTTCACGCTGCCGTTCGCACCGAACTGACCGTACGGCGACATATGCTGATAGTTGGCGCGGAACACACCGTTACCTTTTTGCAGATCCGGGCTGCTCCCGCCCGCGCCCACGCGCCAGCTATTGTTCGGATCCTGGCTGTTGTAATACGACGCCGTTTGCGAGTAACCACTTTGCGAATCCTGCTGTGCGTCGTAGCTGATCTGTTGCCCGGAAGACAACGGCAAACTGAGCGACAGAAACATCTGATTTTCATCGGTATCGCGGTAGTTCAGCTTGCTGGCGGAAAACGTCGCAGAAATGCCGGTAAAGCGGCCGATATCGAAAACCTTGCTGACCGACACGCTGTAATTGTTACTCGCACTCTCATTCCAGTAGACCTTGTGGGTAGCAGAGAGATAGAGCGTGATCGCCGGCCACGGCAGGTACTGATTTGCCGTCACGGTGTAGGTTTGTTTGTCATCGCGGGAATAACCGTCGCCGTTCACCTTGTCGAGGTACTGGCTGAACGACATAAACGTTTTTTCCGAGAAGCGGTATCCGGCAAACGTAATCTGACTGCCGGTCGAGTCAAACCGCTTGGAGTAGTTGGCGCGGTAACTCAGCCCGGTTTGTTTCCCTGCCACCGGTACGGTCGCCGAGGAACGCGTGACATCAAAAGATACGGCACCGAGTTTTTGCAGGTTTTGCCCGACGCCGATGGCCTGCGCCTGATAGTTACCGGTGGTGCTGATCAGACCGCCGTAAAGCGAGAAATCATTCAGCGCACCCCAGGACATTTCGCCGCTGTAAAAACCCGGCTGCAAGACGTGATTGCTGCTGCCGGTGGTCGGTTTGCCCATTGCGGTTTTGAAACGCACCTGGCCTTTGCGGGTCAGGAACGGAATGGTCGCGGTGGTCACCTGATAAGTCGTCACGCTACCGTTTTCTTCTTCGATTTTGACATCCAGCGCGCCCTGTACCGCTTCGGTCAGATCCTGAACCACAAATGGGCCCGGTGACACGTTGGTCTGATAAATCACCCGCCCGTTCTGACTGATACTCACTTTGGCATTGGTTTTGGCGATGCCGGTGACTTGCGGCGCATAACCTCGCAGCGACGGAGGCAACATGCGCTGATCGCTGTTGAGTGAAACACCGAGAAAACGGAATGAATCGAAAATATCTGAGCTTAAATAGGTCTGCCCGCCGGTCAGGCGTGCGCCCACAGAAGGCAGCGCACGATACAGATAGGTTTGCGTCCAGGTGAATTTATCACTGGCGGGCGCGCCGGACGTGCGCGACGAAGAATACTGATAATCGGCACGGGCGCGCCACGGCCCGAGGTTAAAACCGGTGGTGCCGTAACTGCTGAAACTGGTGGTGCTGTCGCCGGACTGCGGCATGTATCGGCTGCCGAGCAGGTTGTAGTCGAGCAATGCACCGTTGACGCCATCATCCCACTGTGAGGGCGGCACCCAGTTTTGATCGTGAAAGGTCAGCCAGGCCTGGGGAATGCTGATATTCAGCGTTTGTTTTTCCTGATCGTAACGTGCGGTGACTTCCTGCTGCTGATCGAGAGATGTGCATTCACCGTGATGCCACAAAGTCAGCTTTTCGCGCGCGTCTTTAGTGAGTTCGAATTTATCCACCAGTACCGGCGGTAAACACAGGCGGCTATTTTTCTTATCCGCAGTGGGAATATAGTGAATCACGCTTTGTTCGCCGAACGTGCGGCCATTGAGCACCACATCCAGCAGGTATTCACCGGGCGCGATATAATCGGCTACCTGAAATCGTGACAGATCGACATTATTGCGATCGGCAGAATCAATGAAGTTAACGTTAAATTCTACTGCGAAGCTTCTGACTGAAATAAAGCATCCTGACAGAATAAAAATAAACCACAGGACATTCTTGATTTCAGCCGATGTTCTATTCATCGCAAACGACATAATAAAATCACTTCTTACTAAAATAGTAATCCACACCAATCCCTGGCGCTGGCACAGCCAAAAAATAAAGGGGAGAAAACTCCCCTAAATAGCAGCGATATTTATTTGTAGTTCAGGGCATAAGTTGCCTGAGAAACGATCGTACCGGTTGAAACAGGCTGAGAATTGGCTTCCACGCGTGCGGCGAATACCAGCTCATTATTCCCTGTGACCAGGTTAATATCTTTAGAGGTGTCACCCACTTTCAGCAGGTCACCGTTGGCGTCAATCAGGCGGATGCCTGCGCCTTTCGCGCTGCCGGTGTTGGCCAGTAGTTCAGCGGCGCTGCTGTCAGGCGTACCCGCAAAAGAAACGGCGACTTTGGACATAGCCGGATATTGAACAGTGCCCGCCGTCTGTGCGGTCAGGTCACAATCTTGCAAATGAATGGTGTAATTCACGTTTTGAGAGTATTTATTGCCGCTTTCGAGCACCTTATTCGCGACCTGCCCCATGTTTACATTAATGTCTTCATCACCTGCGGCAATTGAGCAAGGTGCGTTAATAACCGTCCCGGTGAAATGAATACGGCCTGAACCTTGATCAGCTCCTGTCGGAGGCGTTGTATCATCTGCAAAAGCTGATGCAGAAATAAAGGCAGATAAAGCAATAACCAGTGTCTTTCTTTTGGCGTTAAACATAATAAGTCCTTGAGATTTAACGGTAGCTATTAAGCATTAAGCAGCTATTAAGCGATATTTTTCGCTGTACCGAAGAGAGCACCCCTCTCTTGCCAGATCAATATACTGATATTTTAAATTTAACGTTATAATAATTTGCCAATTGCAAATATTAAGAGTTTTACTCTCAGATTAATCTTTAAACATGCGATTTATGAAAGGAAATTAACTCAGAGGTTAAAATATCTGATATTAAATGTTCCGTAATAGATAAGAAAATTTCCACACCAAACCCTGAGTTAAGCTTTCTTTAACCAAATAATCACATTAAGAATCATATTTTTTAACTTTATCTCTTTCCCACTCTTTCCTGAACTTCCCAGGCTTATGTGGACTGCTCCGCATGACGAATGAATATATCCTGCTGTTTTTTCTCCGCTTGCGTGATCTGTCCCCCAGAAAACAAACAAAGGCATACCGCAAACTACACCCAACCTTTTATTGACATATCATTAACAAATCAAAGGAGAAAAACCATGAGCCATGTTTATAAGCACCCTATTCCTGCCTCCATAGCAGAGCGTACCCTGATCACACCTGAGAAATATCAGCAGTATTATCAAAAGTCTGTCGAAGATCCTGACGCATTTTGGGGTGAACAGGCCAAAGTGCTCGACTGGATTAAGCCTTTCACAAAAGTGAAAAACACTTCATTTGCGCCGGGGAATATCGATATTCGCTGGTTTGAGGATGGCACTCTGAATCTTGCAGCTAACTGTCTGGATCGTCATTTAAGCGACAAAGGCGATCAGACAGCGCTGATTTGGGAAGGTGATGACCCGAAAGCCGAGAATAAACACGTCACCTACAAACAGCTTCATCATGATGTTTGTCAGTTTGCTAACGTCTTAAAGGGCCTGGGCGTTAAGAAAGGGGATGTTGTCGCTATTTACATGCCTATGGTACCGGAAGCGGCTGTCGCGATGCTGGCCTGTGCCCGTATCGGTGCTGTGCATTCCGTTATCTTCGCCGGTTTCTCCCCGGAAGCTGTTGCCGGTCGCATTATCGATTCCAATGCCAGGCTGGTGATTACCGCCGACGAAGGTCTGCGCGCCGGACGTACCATTCCGCTGAAACAAAATGTGGATGATGCGCTGAAAAACCCGTCGGTCACCAGCATCACACATTCCATCATTTTCAAACGCACCGGCAAACAGGGGGAATGGAAAGAGGGTCGTGACATCTGGTGGCATGATGCAATTGAAGGCATTTCTGCAGATTGTCCGCCCGAAGAAATGAAAGCAGAAGATCCGCTTTTCATCCTTTATACCTCCGGCTCCACGGGTAAACCGAAAGGCGTATTGCATACCACGGGCGGTTATCTGGTCTATGCGGCCCTGACCTTCAAATACACCTTTGACTATCATGATGGCGATATCTACTGGTGTACGGCCGATGTCGGCTGGGTAACGGGCCACAGCTATTTGCTCTACGGCCCGCTGGCGTGCGGAGCCATCAGCCTGATGTTTGAAGGTGTACCAAATTATCCGACACCGGCCCGTATGGCGCAGGTTATTGATAAACACAAGGTAAATATCCTCTATACCGCACCTACGGCGATCCGCGCACTGATGGCTGAAGGGGATAAAGCCATTGAGGGCACCAGCCGTGCTTCACTGCGGATCATGGGGTCAGTTGGCGAACCGATTAACCCGGAAGCCTGGGAGTGGTACTACAGGACTATTGGTAACAGCCAGTGCCCGATTGTCGATACCTGGTGGCAAACCGAAACCGGCGGTTTCATGATAACCCCGCTGCCGGGTGCCACTGAGCTGAAAGCGGGTTCGGCAACGCGGCCGTTCTTCGGTGTTCAGCCTGCTCTGGTAGACAACGAAGGCGTTCCTCAGGAAGGAGCATGCGAAGGCAATCTGGTCATCACCGATTCTTGGCCGGGTCAGGCGCGTACACTGTTTGGTGACCATGAACGTTTCGAGCAGACCTATTTCTCCACGTTTAAAAATATGTACTTTAGCGGTGACGGTGCGCGTCGTGACGAAGACGGTTATTACTGGATAACAGGCCGTGTTGATGACGTGCTCAATATTTCCGGCCATCGCCTTGGGACGGCTGAAATTGAATCAGCATTAGTTTCTCACCCTAAAATTGCAGAAGCTGCCGTTGTGGGTATTCCGCATAACATTAAAGGTCAGGCTATTTACGCCTACATCACACTGAATCACGGCGAAGAACCGTCACCGGAACTCTATACCGAAGTACGCAACTGGGTGCGTAAAGAGATAGGGTCCATTGCCACGCCTGACATTCTTCACTGGACTGATTCGTTGCCAAAAACCCGTTCCGGCAAAATTATGCGTCGTATTCTGCGCAAAATTGCAGCCGGAGACACAAGCAATCTGGGAGATACCTCTACGCTGGCGGATCCGGGCGTAGTCGATAAATTGCTGGAAGAAAAACAATCAATGAAAGTGCCGTCTTAATTTTTCACCGCCCTGGCGCGGTGAACTCTATCAATGCCTCACAGGAGTCACTGAGATGAATGATCTCATTTATCAGAGAGTTGTAAGTAATCCGCGCTTCAGGGAACTGGTGCAAAAACGCAGTCGTTTTGCCTGGCTGCTGTCAGGCATCACGCTGGTTCTGTATGTCGCTTTCATTTTACTGATTGCGTTCGATCCACAGTGGCTGGGAACACCTCTCTATGACGGTGCCACCATCACCCGCGGCATTCCCGTGGGCGTGGGGCTGATCGTGATTTCCTTCGTGCTGACAGGAATTTACGTCATTCGCGCGAACGGCGAGTTTGACCGCCTGACGGCAGATATTATCCGCGAGGTGCAGCCATGATCGCACGTCGCGGCTCTCTTCTTTTACTGATGCTATCCCTCGCCTTCCCGTTCAGTTTGCTTGCTGCGGAGGGCATCGCCGGGGAAGTTAAACGTCAGCCTCTTAATATTGAAGCTATCGTAATGTTCGTGCTGTTCGTTGGCGCGACTTTATATATCACCTATTGGGCAGCAAAGCGTACACGGTCCCGCCAGGACTACTATACAGCTGGCGGCCGCATTACTGGCCTGCAAAACGGTATGGCAATTGCTGGCGATTTCATGTCTGCCGCTTCTTTCCTGGGTATCTCCGCACTGGTTTATACCTCCGGTTATGATGGCCTGATCTATTCCATCGGTTTCCTGATCGGCTGGCCAATCATTTTGTTCCTGATTGCCGAACGCCTGCGTAATTTGGGGAAATATACCTTCGCAGATGTCGCGTCATACCGGTTGAAACAAAAACCAATCCGGCTGCTTTCAGCCTGCGGTTCGCTGGTGGTTGTTGCGCTTTATCTGATCGCACAAATGGTCGGTGCCGGTAAGTTAATCCAGCTATTGTTTGGGCTTAACTATCATGTCGCAGTGATCCTGGTTGGGATCCTGATGGTACTCTACGTGTTGTTTGGCGGAATGCTGGCGACGACCTGGGTACAAATCATCAAAGCTATCCTGTTGCTGGCCGGTGCGACATTCATGGCGATTATGGTCATGAGATCTGTCGGCTTCAACTTTAATACCCTCTTTACTCAGGCGGTCGCCGTCCACTCTAAAGGGATTGCAATCATGAGCCCGGGAGGACTGGTTTCAGATCCGATATCCGCTCTGTCTCTGGGGCTTGCACTGATGTTCGGTACCGCCGGTTTACCCCATATTCTGATGCGGTTCTTCACCGTCAATGATGCCAAAGAAGCCAGGAAAAGCGTGTTCTATGCTACTGGCTTTATCGGTTACTTCTACATTTTGACCTTCATTATCGGTTTCGGTGCTATTGTTCTGGTCAGCTCAAACCCGGCGTTTAAAGATGCCAGCGGTATATTACTCGGCGGTAATAATATGGCAGCCGTGCATTTAGCGGATGCGGTCGGTGGAAGTTTCTTCCTCGGATTTATCTCTGCCGTGGCTTTCGCAACCATTTTAGCGGTGGTCGCGGGCTTAACGCTGGCAGGGGCTTCGGCGGTCTCTCATGATCTGTATGCGAGCGTCATCAAGGACGGTAAAGCAACAGAACGTGATGAGTTAAGGGTTTCGAAGATCACCGTTGTTCTGCTTGGTATCGTCGCCATCGCGTTGGGTATTCTGTTTGAAAAACAGAATATTGCATTCATGGTTGGATTAGCGTTCTCCATTGCTGCGAGCTGCAATTTCCCCATTATTCTGCTCTCAATGTACTGGTCTAAACTGACAACGCGCGGGGCAATGATTGGCGGATGGCTCGGATTACTTACAGCAGTCATATTGATGATTCTCGGGCCAACTATCTGGGTCCAGATCTTAGGACATGCTAAGCCCATTTATCCTTACGAATACCCCGCGCTGTTCTCGATGATTGTTGCTTTTGCCGGTACCTGGTTCTTCTCGATTACAGATAACTCACTGGAAGGACAGAAAGAAAGGGAGCGTTTCTACCCTCAGTTTGTGCGGTCACAAACAGGGATCGGGATCTCGCAAAGCTCTAATCACTGATGAGTAGAGCGCAGAAATAGAAAAGGCCATCCTGAGGATGGCCTTTTGTTTGAATATTGCGTGCTTAATCGCTGATCCGTAGAACAAAAAGACAAAAGCCCTGCACATTGTGCAGGGCTTTTGTCTTTTTTTGATGCCTGGCAGTTCCCTACTCTCGCATGGGGAGACCCCACACTACCATCGGCGCTACGGCGTTTCACTTCTGAGTTCGGCATGGGGTCAGGTGGGACCACCGCGCTAGTGCCGCCAGGCAAATTCTGTAATTTACCGAACTCTACGCTTATTACTGGTGCTGATACCCAGAGTCGAACTGGGGACCTCACCCTTACCAAGGGTGCGCTCTACCAACTGAGCCATATCAGCACGCTAATTCTTATAACAATCCGCGTAAAAGCGAACTTTACTAATTTGATGCCTGGCAGTTCCCTACTCTCGCATGGGGAGACCCCACACTACCATCGGCGCTACGGCGTTTCACTTCTG
>NZ_JABAED010000037.1:0-42706 GCF_023701875.1 Rahnella sp. CG8 | reverse complement strand
AATAGCTCAGTTGGTAGAGCACGACCTTGCCAAGGTCGGGGTCGCGAGTTCGAGTCTCGTTTCCCGCTCCAAATTTTTAAGTTACGTAGATTCAAAGATTTAAGCCGTAAAAAGCAGTGCCATGCGACGCGGGAATAGCTCAGTTGGTAGAGCACGACCTTGCCAAGGTCGGGGTCGCGAGTTCGAGTCTCGTTTCCCGCTCCAGTTTTCTTCTTCAGTTCAAAATCATTTCTTAACGCTTTCTTCCTGCATTTTCTGTGCATAAATGACGTGATCATTACACGATTTGTAGTAATGTTTTAAACAGACTTATCCACAGGTTTAGTTGTTTTTTTACACTGTCTGTTTTTTGCGCCCGCCATATTGCCAAAATATAACTTGTTGATTTAAATCAATATAAATTTATAAAGAAACGTTATGACGATCACTTGCTCTTTTTTTTGCACTTGATTGGCAAAGCATTTTTATTTTTATGCACAGAAAATATCGCTTTTCTCATGCATTGCTTTGGGGAATGGTTATGCATCCCTTGGCAAACCCTTTTCCACTGCGCGGATCAGGCGTTTTTGCTGTGAAGTTTGCACTTCTATCCGATGTTCATTCCTTCTTTCTGTCTGCTGTGCGATTGCCCAATTGATATGTTCATCCAGCAACGCATTTTCCCCTTCCCGCGACTGTAAGGCATTAAGCACGTCTTCCGAATAGGGCGCATTGCCCAGCGCCACTGCAATATTGCGCAGCCAGCGCAGATGTCCGATACGCCGGATCGGCGAACCTTCCGTGATACGCAAAAATTTTTCTTCCGCCCAGCTAAACAATTCAATCAGCTCTGGTGCATGCAGCGCGGCGCGCGGGCTGAAATCTTCTTCATCCGTCAGTTGCGAATAGCGATTCCAGGGGCAAATCAGCTGGCAATCATCGCAGCCGTAGATACGGTTACCCATCAGCGCGCGGAATTCTTCCGGTATTGCGCCTTCCAGCTCAATGGTCAGATAGGAAATACAGCGGCGGGCATCGACGGTATAAGGCGCAACAATGGCACCGGTCGGGCAAGTGGTGATGCAGGCCACGCACTTTCCGCATTTCTCTTCCTGCGGCTGATCGACAGGCAGGGGCAAATCAATCAGTAGTTCGCCAAGAAAGAACCATGAACCGGATTCACGGTTAAGAATGAGTGAGTGTTTACCAACCCAGCCAAGACCGGCTTTCGCCGCCAGCGGGCGTTCCATCACGGGGGCGGAATCGACAAAAGGGCGAAAGGTGACGGTCTGATCAGCGTGTTCAGTACAATGCGCCTGAATCATATCGCCAAGTTTTTTCAGGCGCTGGCGCAAGACTTTGTGATAGTCACGTCCAAGGGCATAGCGGCTGACGTAGCCGAGTTGAGGATTATTCAGGATTTTGGCAAAGGCTGCTTTGGCGGGTAAATAATTCATGCGCACGCTGATCACCCGCAATGTGCCGGGCAGAAGTTCATGCGGCCGTGCGCGTAACATGCCGTGGCGCGCCATCCATTCCATCTCGCCATGATATTGTTTATCAAGCCAGTCTTGCAGTTTAGGCTCTTCGGCAGATAAGTCTGTATCGCAGATGCCAACCTGCTGGAAGCCTAGCGATTGGCCCCATTGCTTGATATGTTGAGCCAGTTGAACGAGATCGAGAGGGAGTGTCATGACGAACCAACGTGAAAAACGAAACGAGGCGAGTTTACCACATTCTGTGTTTTCTGCTGACTGGCTGCGACAGGCTGAACGCCAGGCGGCGCAGGAAACGGGGATTTCTCTGTTTACACTGATGCAACGTGCGGCAAAAGCCGCTTTTTTACTGGCGCAGCGTGAGTTTCCGCAAACCCGCCACTGGCTGATTTTGTGTGGCCACGGTAATAACGGTGGCGACGGTTTTGAAGTTGCGCGTCTGGCGAAAACTGCAGGCATAAGCGTGACGCTGCTGGCCGTGGCAGGCAGCAAGCCGCTGCCAGAAGAGGCAGAAACAGCGCGGCAGGATTGGCTGAAAAGCGGCGGCACGGTTAACCCTGCGGACTTTGCATGGCCGCAGGACGCTGATCTGATTATCGATGGTTTGCTTGGCACCGGTTTATCTTCCGCGCCGCGAGCACCTTATGACGGGCTGATTGAAGCCATTAACTCGGCGTCTTTGCCTGTCATCTCTTTAGATATCCCTTCCGGTCTTGATGCGCAAACAGGTCAGACTGCGGGGAAGGCGGTTCACGCCACGCATACGATCAGTTTCATCGCCCTGAAACCCGGTTTACTGACCGGGCAGGCGCGCGACTACACCGGCAAATTACACTGCGATGCGCTGGGGCTGGAAAGCTGGCTGGGCGGGCATCTTGCTCCCTTACAACGGTTGGATGCGTCACAATTAGGCGCATGGCTGCACCCGCGTCGCCCTTGTTCTCACAAGGGCGAACACGGGCGTTTGCTGGTAGTGGGCGGCGATACCGGTTTTGCGGGGGCGATCCGCATGGCTTCGGAAGCCGCGTTGCGAAGCGGGGCCGGACTGGTGCGAGTACTCACTCACAAAGAAAATACCGGACCGTTACTGACCGCGAGACCTGAGCTGATGGTGGAAGAACTCACCGCAGAGTCGCTCGATGAAGGGCTTGAATGGGCGGATGTGTTAGTTATCGGCCCCGGTCTGGGTCAGAAAGAATGGGGCAAACAGGCGGTAGAACGCGCAGAAAATTGGGATAAACCGGCCTTATGGGACGCTGATGCGCTTAACCTGCTGGCAATCAATCCGCGGAAACGGCAAAATCGTGTGCTGACGCCCCATCCGGGCGAAGCGGCACGTTTGCTAGGTTGCAGCGTGAACGAAATTGAAAGTGACCGCTTACTTTCAGCGAAGAAACTCACGGAGCGATATGGCGGCGTGGTGGTGCTCAAAGGTGCCGGCACTCTGATTGCCAGTGAGCGTGGCGAGATGGCGGTCGCGGATGTCGGCAATGCCGGTATGGCATCCGGCGGCATGGGCGACGTACTTTCTGGTATTATCGGCGGCCTGCTGGCTCAGAAACTAAATAGTTATGATGCGGCCTGCGCGGGCTCAGTAGTGCATGGTGCTGCCGCAGACGAAATTGCCCACCGGCAGGGAACGCGCGGTATGCTGGCAACTGATCTTTTAGCGGTGATTGCCCCGTTAGTTAATCCAGACCTGAAGAAATAGATATCACTGAATGAATCAACTTAATATCTCTTTACCCGACGAAGCGGCAACGTTGCAACTAGGTGCTTCCCTGGCGAAAGCCTGTGAAGGTTCAACGGTTATCCATCTTTATGGCGATCTGGGAGCCGGTAAAACAACCTTTAGCCGGGGATTTCTTCAGGCATTAGGGCATCAGGGCAATGTGAAAAGCCCGACCTACACGCTGGTTGAGCCTTATCAGCTGGAAAAGATTGCCGTGTATCATTTTGATTTATATCGCCTTGCTGATCCGGAAGAACTGGAGTTTATGGGGATCCGCGATTATTTCGCACAGGACGCTATTTGTCTGGTGGAATGGCCACAGCAGGGGGCAGGTGTGTTGCCAGAACCGGATATTGAACTGACGCTGGATTATTCCCTGACCGGTCGCACCGCGAAGCTGGTGGCGGTTTCTGAATCTGGCATAAAATTGCTGCATCGTGTTCAACAGCAAGGATGATCACGCGATGAACTCACGTTTTACCTCTCTTTATATTTCAGCCGCGATGTTGTTATCGACGCTGATATTGTTTGCTGTGCTCGCCTCACCGGTTCTTGCAGCAGGCATGAAAAACATCAATGTTTCCAACGGTGCCACGCAATCTACCGTTACGATTACATTTGATGGCTCACCGGATTACTCTTTTTTCCCTCTGCACAACCCTGAACGCGTAGTGATGGATATCCGTCAGGACGGCGTGATGAAAGGCTTGCCGTTGAATTTCAACGGTCAGAATCTGGTGACGCGTGTGCGTGCCAGTACGCCGCCCAATGCGCAGAGTCAGCGTCTGGTATTTGAACTGAATCAGAAAGTCAGAACCAACGCCACCAAACAAAAAGACGGCAGCCAGTATACCGTGGTGCTGACCATGAACGCCTCTGCTCCGGCACGTCAGCGTGCACCGGTTGCCGTGGCGACCAACACGCCATCGCCAAATGCGGGCAAAATGATTACGCCTTCCGAAAAATCAAACCCGTTTACCAATGATCAGACTAAAGTCGTAGCTACTACGGTGGCGCCGGATAACTCACGCTCTTCTACCGTGTCGACCAGTGACAGCAGGATAATTGTCGCGATTGACGCCGGTCATGGCGGGCAGGATCCGGGCGCAATTGGCGCGGGCGGGCTGAAAGAAAAAAATGTCACCATCTCTATCGCCCGTAAATTACAGGCGATTCTGAATGCCGACCCGATGTTCCAGCCGGTCTTGACCCGCGACGGTGATTACTTTATTTCCGTCATGGGACGTTCCGATGTGGCGCGTAAGAAAAACGCTAATGTGCTGGTTTCCATTCACGCAGATGCCGCGCCAAGCCGCAGCGCACGTGGTGCATCAGTCTGGGTGCTGTCGAACCGTCGTGCTAACAGCGAAATGGGTAACTGGCTGGAGCAGCACGAGAAACAATCAGAACTGCTCGGCGGCGCCGGGGATGTGCTGGCGAATACCGCTTCAGACCCGTATCTCAGTCAGGCAGTGCTGGATTTACAGTTCGGTCATTCACAACGTGTGGGTTATGACGTCGCGACCCGTGTTCTGCGCGAACTGCGATCCGTTGGCTCTTTGCATAAAGCGAAGCCTGAGCACGCCAGTTTAGGCGTGTTGCGTTCGCCGGATATTCCTTCACTGCTGGTGGAAACCGGCTTTATCAGTAATTCAACTGAGGAGCGGCTGCTGGGCAGCAGCGCGTACCAGGATAAAATTGCGAGGGCTATCCACATCGGCCTGCGTAATTATTTCCAGTCGCATCCGATACAAAACGGCCCAAAGGTCGAAAACCGTCCGCTGCTGGCCTCATCAGCAGCAGCGGCGGCAGACAGTAGTGCGACAACCCGCTCTGCCGTGAGTCAACCGGGTCCGATTGAAGTGACTGCCGGGGCAGCCGGTGCCACGCAGATCCATAAAGTGACACGGGGTGAAACCCTGACCGGGATCGCGAACAGCTATGGCACGACAAATGCGGCACTGCGCGACCTCAATAAGTTGAAAAAAGACGGCGTCTGGGTCGGCCAGCGATTGAAAGTCCCTGCGGGAACCCGCACATCTTCAATAGCCGCAGCACCGGATTCGACAGCAAAAACGGCGAAGAAACCCGCGAAACATAAAGTGAAACGCGGCGATACGCTGTCGGCGATCGCCAGTAAATATGGTGTCAGCATGAACGACATCAGAACCGCAAATCATATGAAGTCTGGCGAGGTACAGCTCGGCCAAACCTTAACTATTCCACAGTCATAGGCGGGAATAACCGTCTGCCACAGGAGCCGCTATGCCGATCAAGGTACTGCCGCCGCAACTTGCTAACCAGATAGCAGCGGGCGAAGTTGTCGAAAGACCGGCTTCCGTGGTGAAGGAACTGGTGGAAAACAGCCTTGATGCGGGCGCGACGCGTATTGATATTGATATCGATCGCGGTGGCGCCAAGCTTATCCGCATTCGCGACAACGGCTGCGGGATTGGCAAAGACGATCTGGCGCTGGCGCTGGCACGTCATGCCACCAGTAAAATCACCTGTCTTGATGATCTGGAAGCGATCCTGAGCCTCGGATTTCGTGGCGAAGCGCTGGCCAGTATCAGCTCGGTATCGCGCCTGATTTTGACATCGCGCACCGCAGAGCAGAATGAAGCCTGGCAGGCCTATGCCGAAGGACGGGATATGGCGGTGACGATCAAACCGGCGGCGCATCCGCAAGGCTCGACGGTTGAAGTGCTGGATCTGTTTTACAATACGCCCGCCCGCCGTAAATTCATGCGCACTGAGAAAACCGAATTCACCCATATCGATGAAGTTGTCCGGCGAATTGCGCTGGCGCGCTTTGACGTGTCCGTCAATCTCAGCCACAACGGCAAACTCATCCGTCAGTATCGCGCGGTGAAAGACCGTTCACAGTTCTCCCGCCGTCTGGCCAGTATTTGTAGCCCGGCGTTTGTCGAGCACGCACTGGAAGTGGAATGGAGCCACGGTGATCTGGCGATCCGTGGCTGGGTCGCCGATCCGGCGGGTTCGCGCAGTCTGACAGATATGCAGTATTGCTATGTGAACAACCGCATGATGAAAGATCGCCTGATTAATCACGCGATCCGTCAGGCGTATCAGGATCAGCTCAAAGATGATCAGCAGCCCGCGTATGTGCTTTATCTGGATGTCGATCCGCATCAGGTGGATGTGAATGTGCATCCGGCAAAACACGAGGTGCGTTTCCATCAGTCGCGGCTGGTACATGATTTTATTTATCAGGCGGTGATGTCCGTATTGCAGCAGGCCGGGGCACCCGTTCTTGACGAGCCACAGCTTCAGGAAGATACGCCGCGATGGCAGCAGGAAAATCGTCAGGCGGCGGGTGGCAATCATTTCTCGCAGCCGGCAGAACGCAAAGTGCCGGCATCGCGGGAAAACAATTCCCCGCGCGAAAATGTGTTTCCTGAAACTGCCCGCGCCAGCCAGCCACGTGAATCTGCTTATCGCAGCACGGAACCTGCTTACAATCCTTCAGAAAGCAAAGCTTACGGACGTTTGCTGCAGCCCGCGCCGGAGTCGTTTTCCTTACAGGAACCGGCACCTGCTGTGGCACAGCCCGCTAAGCCCGCCGTTTCAGTGGCCCGTACACTGACGGAACCGGCGCTGGAATCGCACAGCCAGAGTTTCGGGCGCGTGCTGACGGTATGTTCCGCGGAATATGCGTTACTTGAGCGCGGCAAACAACTGGTGTTGCTGGCGTTACCGGTGGCCGATCGCTGGCTGAAATGGGCGCAGCTGACACCACCCGAAGAAGGATTGCGGCCGCAGCCGTTATTAATTCCGCTGAAGCTGACAATGCAGAAAGAAGAGACCGCCGTGCTGGCGCGCCATCAGGCGTTATTACAGCATTTTGGTTTAGAAATGCTCAGTGAGTCACAGCGTGTGACGGTTCGCGCGGTACCTTTACCATTACGCCAACAAAATTTACAAAAGTTGATACCTGATCTGTTAGGTTACCTTGCTGTTCAGCAGGAGGTGACTTCTGATGCGGTAGCTATGTGGTTTGCCCGCCACTGCGGCTGCGAGCATGAGGTCTGGACGATTTCGCAAGCCATACAATTACTCACGGATGTTGAGCGTCTTTGCCCGCAATTGGTGAAATCGCCCCCGTCCGGCCTTCTGCAACCTCTTGATTTACAGTCCGCGCTGGCGGCTTTTAAGCATGACTGATTCTGAAAACAACGCACTTCCCCCGGCAATCTTTATTATGGGGCCGACTGCCTCCGGTAAAACAGCATTGGCGATGTCGCTGCTGAAACACCTGCCTGTCGAGCTTATCAGTGTCGATTCCGCCCTGATTTATCGCGGGATGGATATTGGCACGGCGAAACCCACGGCAGAAGAGCTGGCTGAAGCACCGCACCGGTTGATTAATATTCTTGACCCGACGGTGGCTTATTCGGCGGCTGACTTTCGTCGAGACGCATTACGCGAAATGGCAGAAATAACCTCGCGCAATAAGATCCCGTTATTGGTAGGTGGGACTATGCTTTATTTCAAGGCATTGCTTGAAGGTCTTTCCCCTTTGCCACCTGCTGATCCTGTCGTGCGCGAGCGTATCGAAAAGCAGGCTGCAGAACAGGGTTGGGAGGCGTTACATGACCAGTTGCGCAAAATAGATCCCGTTGCGGCTATGCGAATTCATCCGAATGATCCGCAGAGACTGTCCAGAGCACTGGAAGTTTTTTTTATTTCGGGTAAAACTTTAACGGAACTGACTAAAATTTCGGGTGAAACATTACCCTATCGCGTACATCAGTTTGCGATTGCGCCGACCCGCCGGGAATTATTACATGCGCGGATCGAGGAACGTTTTAGTCAGATGTTGTCCAATGGTTTTGAAGACGAAGTCAGAACGCTGATAGCCCGGGGCGATTTGCATACAGATTTGCCTTCCATTCGTTGTGTGGGTTATCGCCAGATGTGGTCATATTTGTCTGGTGAATTCGATTACGATGAAATGGTTTATCGTGGTGTTTGCGCGACACGACAGCTGGCCAAACGTCAGATGACCTGGTTGCGAGGTTGGGAGAGTGTCGAATGGCTCGATTCTGAGAAGCCAGAAGAGGCCTTAAACCGTGTAATTCAGGTTGTTAGTGCATAGGTTGGGTGATTGTGTACAATTGATCAGTACTCAGCGCGCAAATTTTTTATGTGATTTATTTTCGAGCCGATAGGCTCAAAGTTACAAACAACAAACTAATAAGGAAAAGATAGAATGGCTAAGGGGCAATCTTTGCAAGATCCGTTCCTGAACGCATTGCGTCGTGAACGTGTTCCGGTTTCTATTTACTTGGTGAATGGTATTAAGCTGCAAGGCCAGATTGAGTCTTTTGACCAGTTTGTCATTCTGTTAAAAAATACGGTTAGCCAGATGGTGTATAAACACGCTATCTCCACCGTAGTGCCTTCCCGCCCGGTGTCACACCATAGCAATAATCCAGGTTCGGGCAGCACCAACAATTATCACCAAGGTAGCACTCCGTCTGCGCAACAGCCGCAGCAGGAAAACGATGACGCTGAATAAAGCGCAACGTTGGTCAACCACGAAGGGGTTCATAAGTATTCCGATTATGCTTATGCACCCCCGGCTGGCGAATTTTTCCCAAATGAGAGGTCGCAAGCTTGTTTGACCGTTATGAAGCCGGTGAGCAGGCCGTACTGGTTCATATCTATTTCTCGCAGGACAAAGACACGGAAGACCTGAGCGAATTTGAATCGCTGGTATCTTCTGCAGGTGTAGAGGCGTTGCAAGTCGTCACCGGGAGCCGCAAGGCACCGCACCCAAAATACTTTGTCGGTGAAGGAAAGGCCCAAGAAATCGCAGATGCCGTCAAAGCAACGGGCGCCTCTGTCATCCTGTTTGATCACGCCTTGTCTCCCGGCCAGGAAAGAAACCTGGAAGCCTTATGCGAATGTCGAGTTGTCGACCGCACCGGATTGATATTAGATATTTTT
This sequence comes from Rahnella sp. CG8, assembly GCF_023701875.1. Lineage (NCBI taxonomy): Bacteria > Pseudomonadati > Pseudomonadota > Gammaproteobacteria > Enterobacterales > Yersiniaceae > Rahnella > Rahnella sp. CG8. The sequence continues at coordinate 33,526 of NZ_JABAED010000037.1, read as the reverse complement.
GCCCAGCGGGCCCGAACACATGAAGGTAAGTTACAAGTAGAACTGGCGCAATTACGCCACATTGCTACCCGACTGGTTCGCGGCTGGACGCACCTTGAGCGGCAGGGCGGCGGCATTGGCGCGCGTGGCCCAGGTGAAACCCAGCTCGAAACTGACCGCCGTTTGTTGCGGGACAGAATCACTTTGATCCTCAGCCGTCTTGAAAAAGTGGCTAAGCAGCGTGAACAGGGGCGTCGTTCACGCGTTCGTGCGGATATTCCGACGGTGTCTTTGGTTGGGTATACCAACGCCGGGAAATCCACACTCTTTAACCGTATTACTCAGGCCGATGTCTACGTGGCCAATCAGTTGTTTGCTACGCTGGATCCTACGCTGCGCCGTATTATAGTGGCAGATGTCGGGGAGACGGTTTTGGCGGACACCGTAGGGTTTATTCGTCACCTGCCCCATGATTTGGTTGCGGCTTTTAAAGCAACGTTGCAGGAAACCCGACAGGCATCTCTGTTACTCCATGTGATTGATGCAGCGGACATCCGTGTTCAGGAAAATATTGACGCGGTGAATACGGTGCTGGCAGAGATCGAAGCAGATGAAATTCCTGCGCTGTTAGTGATGAACAAAATAGATATGCTGGATGACTTTGTTCCGCGTATCGACCGCAACGAGGAGAATTTGCCGGTCAGGGTCTGGCTCTCAGCCGTGACAGGTGAAGGTATTCCGTTGCTTTTCCAGGCATTAACGGAGCGACTCTCTGGCGAGATTGCGCAGCATGAATTGTGCTTACCGCCGGAAGCAGGCCGACTTCGTAGCCGTTTTTACCAGCTTCAGGCCATTGAAAAAGAATGGATTGAAGAGGATGGCAGTATTGGTCTGATGGTGCGAATGCCCATCGTTGACTGGCGTCGCCTCTGCAAACAAGAGCAGGAACTGGAAAGCTATGTCCGCAACCAGAGTCTGTCTGATTTGGCCTGAAGAACACCAATCATAGAATAATGGAGCTATAACATGGCGTGGAATCAGCCCGGTAATAACGGACAGGACCGCGACCCCTGGGGCAGCAGCAATAATAATAGCGGCAACTCTGGTGGAAATTCTGGTGGAAATAACGACAACAAAGGCGGCCGCAATCAGGGGCCACCTGATCTGGATGATATCTTCCGTAAGCTCAGCAAAAAGCTGGGGGGCTTCGGTGGAAAAGGTTCAGGCAACAACAATAACAGCAACAATGGCGCACCAACGGGTTCCGGTCATGGGATGAGTGGTGGCCGGATTGTTGGCATCGCGGTCGCAGCGGTGGTGGTGATCTGGGCAGCAACGGGTTTCTATACCATTAAAGAAGCCGAGCGTGGCGTTGTGACCCGTTTTGGTAAGTTCAGCCATCTGGTTGAGCCTGGCCTGAACTGGAAACCGACCTTCATCGATCAAGTTCGTGCAGTAAACGTAGAATCGGTACGTGAACTTGCTGCGTCTGGTGTAATGCTGACGTCTGATGAGAACGTTGTGCGCGTTGAAATGAACGTGCAGTATCGCGTGACGGATCCTGAAGCTTATCTGTTCAGCGTCGCCAACCCTGACGACAGCCTGAGCCAGGCGACTGACAGCGCATTACGTGGCGTTATCGGCAAATACACGATGGATAAAATCCTGACGGAAGGCCGTACTACCGTGCGTAGCGATACCCAGCGTGTACTGGAAGAAACTATTCGTCCGTACAAAATGGGTATTACCATTCAGGACGTCAACTTCCAGACCGCGCGTCCGCCGGAAGAAGTGAAAGCTTCCTTCGATAACGCGATCGCCGCCCGTGAAAGAGAACAACAGTCTATTCGTGAAGCAGAAGCTTACGCGAACCAGATTCAGCCTCTGGCAAACGGTGAAGCACAGCGCTTACTGGAAGATGCTAAAGCCTATAAAGATCGTACGGTTCTGGAAGCGCAGGGTGAAGTGGCCCGTTTCTCCAAACTGTTACCTGAATATAAAGCCGCGCCGGAAATTACCCGCGAGCGTCTGTATATCGAAACCATGGAAAAAGTCCTCAGCCACACCCGTAAAGTGCTGGTGAGTGATAAAGGGAATAACCTGATGGTCTTGCCGCTGGATCAAATGCTGCGTGGAAATAACGCAGCAGCCAACGACACCAGCAAAAATGATGAAACAGGTTTGTTGCCTTCCGTTCCAGGTTTAACCAGCAGTAACAGTAAAAGCAGTGCCGATAACAGCAGTTCCCGTTCGTCTGGCAGTGTCATGGACCAGCGCCGTGCAAATGCACAGCGTGACGATACACTTCGCGTAGGGAGAGAATAACAATGCGTAAGTCATTTTTACTTATCGTCGTTGTGGTGCTGGTGGCGCTTTATGCTTCACTGTTTGTTGTTCAGGAAGGTCAGCGCGGTATTGTGCTGCGCTTTGGTAAAGTCCTGCGTGACAGCGATAATAAACCGCTGGTGTATGCGCCGGGCCTGCATTTTAAAGTTCCATTCGTGGAATCCATTAAAATGCTCGACGCGCGTATCCAGACCATGGATAACCAGGCTGACCGCTTCGTCACCAGCGAGAAGAAAGACTTAATCGTCGATTCTTACCTGAAATGGCGTATCAGTGATTTCAGCCGCTACTACCTGGCAACAGGCGGTGGTGATGTATCTCAGGCAGAAATTCTGCTGAAACGTAAATTCAGTGACCGTCTGCGTTCTGAAATTGGTCGTCTTGATGTGAAAGATATCGTGACCGATTCCCGTGGCCGTCTGACGCTGGATGTGCGTGATGCCCTGAACACCGGTAGCGTAGGCGATGAGCCTGAAGCGACCACCGAAGCCGATGATGCGATTGCCTCTGCAGCAAAACGTGTTGAGCAGGAAACCAAAGGTAAACAACCTGCGGTGAACCCGAACAGCATGGCGGCATTGGGGATCGAAGTGGTGGATGTACGTCTGAAACAAATCAACTTGCCGGAAGAAGTGTCCAGCGCGATTTACGATCGTATGCGTGCTGAGCGTAATGCGGTGGCATTGCGTCACATCTCTCAGGGTAAAGAAGAGGCGACCAAAATTCAGGCTGCTGCGGATTACGAAAGAACCCGTACTGTTGCTGAAGCAGAGCGTACTGCCCGTATCACCCGCGGTGAAGGAGATGCCGAAGCGGCGAAACTGTTTGCTGATGCGTTCAGCCAGGATCCTGACTTCTACGCATTCATCCGTAGCCTGCGTGCTTACGAGGCCAGCTTTAAGAGCGGCAACGACGTCATGGTGTTAAGCCCTGACAGCGATTTCTTCCGCTTTATGAAGTCACCTGAAAAAAATAAATAATTGCTTCTGCAATTTCCAAAAGGCCCTTCAGGGGCCTTTTGTCTTTTCTGAAATCCTTCTTTCTTTTAGGGAAGGGGTGCAATGAGAACGATTCATCATGAATGCGACAATCTGGCTGGCGCTGGCATTAGTTTTGGTTCTTGAAGGCCTAGGGCCGATGCTTTATCCAAAAACATGGCGAAAAATGATCCTCTCGCTGGCGAATCTTCCGGACACGGTTTTACGCCGTTTTGGTGGGGGTCTTGTGGTCGCAGGCTTCGTAATTTACTACATGTTGCGTAGTCGTCTGGGTGGATGAGGGTTTGTTACGCCGGGCTTGTCACGTCTCGCTGAGACCGGTAGCACGCAATTAAAATTTTTCCCGCAAACGTGTGCTAAAAGTGCTGGAAAGCACAGAATGAGATGTTAGAATCCTTTTTTAAGCAACCTGGTGATTCTTGAGATGGGTAAGAACGTCGTCGTACTCGGCACTCAATGGGGTGATGAAGGAAAAGGCAAGGTCGTAGACCTGCTTACTGAACGGGCTAAATATGTTGTGCGCTATCAGGGCGGTCACAACGCCGGTCACACTCTGGTTATCAACGGTGAAAAAACCGTTCTTCATTTAATTCCTTCTGGCATTCTGCGTGAAAACGTGACCAGCATCATCGGCAACGGTGTTGTACTGGCGCCTGACGCGTTGATGAAAGAAATGGGCGAACTTGAAGCTCGTGGCATCCCTGTACGCGAACGTCTGTTACTGTCTGAAGCTTGCCCGCTGATCCTGCCTTATCATGTCGCACTCGACATGGCGCGCGAAAAAGCGCGTGGCGATAAAGCGATCGGCACCACCGGTCGTGGCATCGGTCCGGCTTATGAAGATAAAGTAGCCCGTCGCGGTCTGCGCGTAGGCGATCTCTTCAACAAAGAAACTTTCGCTATCAAGCTGAAAGAAATCATCGAATACCATAACTTCCAGCTGGTGAACTACTACAAAGTAGAAGCCGTTGATTTCCAGAAAACGTTGGATGATGTGATGGCGATTGCCGACATCCTGACCGCAATGGTTGTTGACGTCTCTGAGCTGCTGGATGGCGCGCGTAAGCGTGGCGATCTGATCATGTTCGAAGGCGCGCAAGGTACGCTTCTGGACATCGACCACGGGACTTATCCGTACGTAACCTCTTCCAACACCACTGCTGGCGGCGTTGCTACCGGTTCAGGTATTGGTCCACGTTATGTTGATTATGTGCTCGGCATCGTGAAAGCCTACTCTACCCGCGTGGGTGCAGGTCCGTTCCCGACTGAACTGTTTGATGAAACCGGCGAGTTCCTGCGCAAGCAAGGTAACGAGTTTGGCGCGACCACTGGCCGTAGCCGTCGTTGTGGCTGGCTGGACATCGTGGCGGTTCGCCGCTCTGTGCAGATCAACTCCCTGTCTGGTTTTTGTCTGACTAAACTGGATGTGCTGGACGGTCTGAAAGAAGTGAAGCTGTGTGTCGGTTACCGCATGCCTGATGGCCGTGAAATGACGACTACACCGCTGGCTGCTGAAGGCTGGGAAGGTATCGAGCCAATCTACGAAATCATGCCCGGCTGGACCGAAACCACCTTTGGGGTGAAAGAAGTCGAAAACCTGCCGCAGGCAGCGCTTAACTATATCAAGCGTATCGAAGAGCTGACTGAAGTGCCGGTTGATATTATCTCTACTGGCCCGGATCGTAGCGAAACGATGATTCTGCGTGACCCGTTTGATGCATAACAGTCAGAGCTGATTGTGTAAAAACGTCATAACCGGGCAAAATTGCCCGGTTTATTTTTTTCTGAATCCCTTCACTTGTTTACTTTCCATAAACCATCCACTATCTAAATGATTAGCTGCAAAGTTCGCGGCTGGTTTATCATCAAAGTGTCATAATAAACAATCATCTTCACCCTGTTGTCATTGCTGGTGTGGAAAGACCGGGTAATAGCTACCCAGAGGTATGTGTGCAGTTAACGAGTTTTACTGATTATGGTTTGAGAGCGTTGATTTATATGGCTTCGTTGCCTGACGATCAGATGACCAACATTTCGCAGGTCACCGAGGTTTACGGTGTATCGCGCAACCACATGGTGAAAATCATTAATCAGTTGAGCCGTGCTGGTCTGGTCACTGCCGTTCGCGGAAAGAACGGAGGTATTAAACTGGGCAAGCCCGCAGAGACCATTCGCATTGGCGACGTGGTGCGCGAACTGGAACCTCTTTCGCTGGTCAATTGCGCCAGCGACTTTTGTCACATCACGCCTGCATGCCGACTAAAACAAGTCCTGCACACTGCTGTAGAACATTTTCTTGATGAGCTGAATCAGTACACTCTGGCCGATATGGTCAAAGACAACTCAACGCTCTATAAATTATTGCTTGTTGAATGAAAGACTTTCAACAAACTGCTGATGACAACGGAGGAACCGCTATGTCACAAGATCCATTCCTGGAACGAGAAGCAGAAAAATATGAATCACCTATTCCCAGCCGTGAATTTATTCTGGAACATCTCGCGAAACGTGAAACCCCAGCCAGCCGGGAAGAAATTGGTAACGAACTGAATCTTTCCGGAGAAGAAGCGCTGGAAGCCCTGCGTCGCCGTTTACGCGCCATGGAGCGTGACGGCCAGTTAGTCTTTACCCGCCGCCAGTGCTACGCGCTGCCGGAGCGTCTGGACTTGCTGAAAGGCACGGTTATCGGCCATCGTGATGGTTACGGTTTCCTGCGCCTGGAAGGCGTGAAGAAAGACGATGTGTATTTGTCTGCTGAACAAATGAAAATGTGCATCCACGGTGACGTGGTCCTGGCACAACCAGTTGGAACCGACCGTAAAGGCCGCCGTGAAGCGCGCATCGTGCGTGTTCTGGTGCCTAAAATGAGCCAGATTGTGGGCCGTTACTTTACCGATGCGGGTGCCGGTTTTGTGGTACCCGACGACAGTCGTCTGAGCTTTGATATTCTGATCCCGGCCGATGCCATTAACGGCGCACGCATGGGATATATGGTGGTGGTCGAGCTGACACAGCGTCCGACCCGCCGTACCAAAGCGGTCGGTAAAATCGTTGAAGTCCTCGGCGATAAAATGGGCACCAGCATGGCGGTAGATATCGCCCTGCGCACCCATGAAATCCCGCATGTCTGGCCGCCACAGGTTCTCAAACAGGTCGAAGACCTGAGCGAACAGGTGCCGGAAGAAGCGAAAAAAGGTCGCGTGGATTTACGCAGTCTGCCGCTGGTCACCATTGATGGTGAAGATGCCCGTGACTTCGATGACGCCGTGTACTGTGAGAAAAAACGTGGTGGTGGCTGGCGCCTGTGGGTGGCAATCGCCGACGTGAGCTATTACGTCCGTCACGGCACCGCGCTGGACGATGAAGCCCGCAGCCGCGCTACGTCGGTGTATTTCCCGTCACAGGTTGTGCCGATGCTGCCGGAAGTGCTGTCTAATGGCCTGTGTTCGCTGAACCCACAGGTAGACCGCCTGTGTATGGTCTGTGAGATGACTATCTCCGCGCAGGGCAAACTGACCAGCTCTAAATTCTACGAAGCCGTGATGAGCTCTCACGCGCGTCTGACATACAACAAAGTCTGGCGCATCATCGAAGGCGATCCGGAACTGCGCGAGCAATATTCGCCGCTGGTTAAGCATCTGCTTGAACTGCACACCATGTACAAAGTGCTGGATCAGGCGCGTGCAGAACGTGGCGGTATCGCGTTCGAAACCGAAGAAGCGAAATTTATCTTCAATGCTGAGCGTCGTATCGAGCGTGTCGAACCGACCGTACGTAACGATGCCCACAAACTGATCGAAGAGTGCATGATCATGGCGAACATTGCTGCGGCGCGTTTTGTTGAAAAACATAACGAACCGGCGCTGTTCCGCGTGCATGACCGTCCAAGCGATGACCATATCTCCGCGCTGAAAAGCGTGCTGGGTGAATTGGGTCTGGTGATGGGCGGCGGCATGAAACCTGAGCCAAAAGATTATGCTCAGATCATGGATGAACTGGCCGATCGTCCTGACCGCGAAATGCTGCAAACTATGTTACTGCGTTCAATGAAACAGGCGATTTACGATCCGGAAAATCGTGGCCACTTTGGTCTGGCATTGCCTTCTTACGGGCACTTTACGTCGCCAATCCGTCGTTATCCGGATCTGGCATTGCACCGCGCGATCAAGTATCTGCTGGCGAAAGAGCACGGCACGTTGAAAGATCGCTGGACGCCAACCGGCGGCTGGCACAGTGATTACGAAGATATGTTGCAGCTCGGCGAGCATTGTTCGATGGCAGAACGCCGCGCGGACGAAGCCACCCGCAACGTGGCGGACTGGCTGAAGTGCGACTTCATGCAGGATCATGTGGGTGAAGTCTTCACCGGCATTATCGCCAGTGTCACCGGCTTCGGCTTCTTCGTACGCCTCAACGATCTGTTCATCGACGGCCTGGTGCACGTGTCATCGCTCGACAACGATTATTACCGTTACGATAACATCGGTCAGCGTCTGGTGGGTGAATCCTCCGGTGCGGTTTATCGCCTGGGCGATACGGTAGAAATTCGTGTTGAAGCCGTGCATATGGACGAGCGTAAAATCGATTTCGCGCTGGTTTCCAGCACCCGCAAAGCACGGGGTGAAGGCAAAACCGCGCGTGACCGCGCCAAAAAAGGTGGCGAACGTACCATGCGTTCTGCCGCGCCAGCTAATGCTGGCCGTCGGCGTACCGCTAAGAAAAACGTGAATTTTGAGCCGGACAGCGCGTTCCGCAAAGATGACGCAAAACCAGCCAAACCGAAGAAAGAGAAAGCGGTCAGTGCTGTGGGTAAAGACGGTAAACCGAAGAAAGCCAAAAAGCCTTCTGACAAAACTGCAAAAATTGCGGCGGCCACCAGAGCCAAACGCGCGAAGAAAAAGCAGTCTGACAGCTAGTCCTTTCTGACGATTCTTCTATGATAGAATCGTCTGTAACCTTACTAAATTGCGGACAGCTTGCTGTCCGCAAGTCTATTTTAAAGAGCATCATGAGCGAAATTATCTACGGTATTCACTCCGTTAAAGCCTTACTCGACAACGATCCGCAACGCTTTCTGGAAGTCTTTATCCTGAAAGGCCGTGACGATAAACGCCTGAAGCCGCTGATCGACGAGCTGGAAGCCAGCGGTATCGTGATCCAGGTGGCGAGCCGCCAGTGGCTGGATGAGAAATCCGAAGGTGCTGTGCATCAGGGGATTATTGCGCGTGTGCGCGAAGGCCGCCAGTATCAGGAAAATGACCTGCCTGCGTTGCTGGAAAGCCTCGATTGTCCGTTCCTGCTGGTGCTGGATGGCGTAACGGATCCACATAACCTGGGTGCCTGTCTGCGTACCGCGGATGCGGCGGGTGTTCACGCGGTGATTGTTCCGCGCGACCGTTCCGCGAAACTGAACGCCACCGCCAAAAAAGTTGCCAGCGGCGCCGCTGAAAACGTGCCGTTGATCAACGTGACCAATCTGGCGCGTACGTTGCGCGTATTGCAGGAACATAATGTCTGGATCGTCGGCACGGCCGGTGAAGCGGATCATGACCTGTTCCAGAGTAAAATGACCGGCCCGATGGCGCTGGTGATGGGCGCAGAAGGCGAAGGTATGCGCCGTCTGACCCGCGAACATTGCGACGAACTGATCAGCATCCCGATGGCGGGGAGCGTCTCTTCCCTGAATGTTTCCGTAGCCACCGGTGTTTGCCTGTTCGAAGCGGTACGTCAGCGCGGCCTGAAGAAAAGCTGATTGTCGTTTATTGATCCGCTGATTAAACGGGAGCCTCAGGGCTCCCGTTTGCATTTCTGCCTTTGTGATCTGTCCGCCTGTTAATTCCCCGTTTTTTACCATACTTACGCCATATCCTTTTAACAGGGAGCAGGCGATGGACTGGGAAACACACCGGGTTTTCAATCAACCCAAACCACTGAGTAACAGCAATTTATTCCTTTCCGACACCCCGTTGCGCGAAGCGGTTTCCCGCCAGCAGGCGGGCTGGGATGCCGATGTCCTGGCGTCCCTCGGGCAGCAGTTAGGCTCTGCAGAATCGCTGGAGCTGGGAAGGCTGGCGAATACCAATCCGCCCGATCTTTTGCGTTATGACACCACCGGTGAACGTCTTGATGACGTGCGTTTCCATCCTGCGTGGCATCTGCTGATGCAAGGGTTGATCGCCAACCGCGTGCACAATTTACCCTGGCAGGAAGATGCGCGTATCGGTTCGGTGGTGGCGCGTGCGGCGCGTTTTATTCTTCACGGTCAGGTTGAAGCGGGGACGTTATGCCCGGTGACGATGACATTTGGCGCGATCCCGTTGCTGCAAAAATATCTGCCGCCGGAGTTCAGTGGCTGGATGAAACCGCTGTTATCTGACCGTTATGATCCGCATCTGCAATCCGGCGATCAGAAGAAAGGCGTGCTGATCGGCATGGGCATGACGGAAAAACAGGGCGGCTCTGACGTGCTCAGCAACACCACGCGGGCGACGGAGCTGGAAGGACGCGGCAGCGGAAAACCTTATCATCTGGTGGGCCACAAATGGTTCTTCTCCGTGCCGCAAAGCGATGCGCATCTGGTGCTGGCGCAGACTGATGGCGGACTGTCCTGCTTCTTTCTGCCGCGCGTATTGCCAGACGGAACGCGCAATGCGATCCGCATCGAACGCCTGAAAGACAAATTGGGTAACCGTTCGAACGCCAGCAGCGAAGTGGAGTTTCAGAATGCCACCGGCTGGCTGCTGGGCGAAGAAGGCGAGGGCGTCCGCCATATACTGAAAATGGGCGGTCATACGCGCTTTGACTGCGCGCTGGGAAGCCACGCTATGATGCGCCGGGCGCTGTCGGTTGCGCTGTACCACGCCTTCCAGCGGCAGGTTTTTGGTAAACCGCTTATCGAACAACCGCTGATGCGCCAGACGCTGAGCCGCATGGCGCTGTTGCTGGAAGGGCAGACGATGTTGCTGATGCGTCTGGCCGCGGCGTCCGATGCGCAGGATAATCCGGCGGAACAATTGTTATGCCGCCTGCTGACGCCCGCTGCAAAGTTCGAAGTGTGCCGCCAGGGGATGCCGTTTGTGGCAGAGGCGATGGAAGTGTTGGGAGGGATTGGCTATTGCGAAGACAGCGAATTGCCGCGTTTGTATCGCGAAATGCCGGTCAACAGTATCTGGGAAGGATCGGGAAACGTTATGTGTCTTGATGTGCTGCGCACGCTGAAAAAACTGCCTGCCAGCGCGGAAATGGTTCAGCAGATTTTGCATCAGGCGCGCGGACAAAACCGCGTCTTTGACCGGGCGTCGCGCCAGTTTTTACAACGGTTGCGCAGGCCGGAAGAAGCGCAGGGTCGCTGGCTTACCGGTCAGCTATTTAACCTGCTGACCGCGACGCAAATGCTGGAGTTTGCGTCGCCACCGCTAGCAGACGCGTGGTGCCGTATGGTGCTTGATCCGCGTGGAGAAACGCTGTTGCCGGAACGTTTGTGCCAGTTGTTGCTTAACCGGGCGATCGGCGCTGAATAATCAGCGGTAGAGTGTGGCCTGTGAATACCAGCGGCCGGGAATAATAGTTTCGCTGTTAAACATGATCACGTAGTAATGCGCACCCGCCGCATCGGCGCGGCGCTGCACTTCTGCTTCTGCATCCATCGGACTGCCAATCACATCGACCGTGATGCTGCCAATTTTGGTGAGAGTGAAAGTCTGCGCACGGGTAATTTCCTGCGCTTTGGTTGTCACGGCAGGCGGCGGAACCGGCGTGGTTTGCATCAGATTACTGCAACCGCTTAGCGCAACCAGTAACAACAGCGCAGCGGAGATTCGGAGGGATTTCATCGTGATATCCGGTAAAAGGGCGATACCCTGAAGTGTAGCCCTTTCACCGGTGTGCTGGCGAGTCCGCGCGGTGTATATTGCCGCGCAATTCACGTCTTACCGTTCGGAAATTTTAAAGACGCTGACCAGTTGTGAGAGATGGCGGCCTTGTTCGCTGAGCGCCGCCGCAGTTTGCTGTGAATTCTCCACCAGCGTGGCGTTCTCCTGCGTCGCTTTACCAATCTGCATAATGGCAATGTTTACCTGTGAAATACCGGACGACTGCTCGTGCGAGGCCAGATCGATATCGCTCATCAGCACTTTGACCTGGCGAATACCCTGCAAAATATCGTTCATGTTTACCTGCGTTTTGGCTGCGCTCTGGTGGCCGTCCTCGACTTTGCTCAGGGAATCCGCGACCAGATTTTCAATCTCCTTCACCGCATTTGAACTGCGCTGTGCCAGCGCCCGGACTTCTGCAGCGACAACCGCGAATCCGCGCCCGTGCTCACCGGCTCTGGCGGCTTCTACGGCGGCGTTAAGGGCCAGAATATTGGTCTGGAAGGCGATGCCCTCGATGACGGTCGTGATATCCGCGATACGCGTTGAGGCGTGCTTAATGGCCTCCATGCTCTCAACCGACTGATTTACTGCATCAGCACCGACAGTGGCCGCTTTGTCGGTCTGTTGCACCAGTTGAGTGGCCTGTGTGGCATTGTCCGCCGTGTTCTGTACGGTAGCGGTGATCTGCTCCATGCTGGCTGAGGTTTCTTCCAGACTGCTGGCTTGCGTGCCGATCTGATGATTAATCTGCTCGCTGTCGTGCGCAAGTCCTTGCGTATTCATCATAATTTCAGAGGAAACCTGCCGGACTTCACCGACAATTTTTTCCAGCCCGTGGCCGATGCCGTCGATCGCATGCATCAGGGCACCAATTTCATCAACACGCTGGGTTTCAGCCCGCGCGCGCAGGTCACCGCTGGCATATTGTTGTGCAATACTCACGACGTCGCTCAGCGGGCGGCTGACCAGCTTGCGCGTCAGCCAGATAAACAGTGCAGCGAAACATGCCAGCGCCAGCAGGCTCACCATCAGGAAGTGATTACGCGTGCTGTTGACCTGTTCCACCAGGCTGTTTTTATCGGTACTGCCGACCACCACCCAATGCCAGGCCGGCACATTCGCATATACCATGAATTGCTGATGCTGGCTGGTTGCGTCAGTGTATTCACGCTGGCCTTTTGGCTGTGACATGACCTGCTGCAGTTCGCCTTCAGGCCACGCTGGCGTTTTTCCTTCATCAGTGAAATGCACCAGATATTTACCGAGATCTTTACCGGGTGCGCTGTTCAGCACAAAGAAATAGCCTTTCTCGCCAATGCGTTTGGACAGGATCTTCTGGCGCATATCAGCATATTCCTGGGTGATATCGACACCCACAAATAAAATCCCAATCACGCTGCCCTGCGTATCGCGCACCGGCTGATATTTGGTGATGTATTTCTTGCCGAACAGTGTCGCCAGCCCGTTGAAGGATTGTCCGGCCATAATCTGTGCGTAAGCCGGGCTGCTACTGTCGAGTAAGGTGCCGATGGCGCGGGTGCCGTCCTGTTTTTTCAGGGACGTGGTTACGCGGATAAAGTCATCGCCGCGGCGTGCAAACACTGTGGAAATTGCGCCGGTGCGCGCCAGAAAATCATCGGGGATTTTGCTATCCAGATTCAGTGGCGTACCGCCTGCTTTTATGACAGGTGCTGACTGATCGCCCACCATCATCGGGCTGGTAGTATCAAGTTCGAAATCCGATGGCAGAAAATGGCTGAACAGACGCGTATAGCTGTCCACTTCCGCATTCAGGCTGGCATTGTACATTTCGATCATGTCTACCACACCGGTCACCTGCTCGGAAATGGCGTTAACGGCCAGTTCATTGACCTGCTTTCCGGCGGAGTGAGTCAGTGACAAAGTGAAAATAATAAATAAGGAACCGACCAGCAGGGAGGCGATGCTGGCCAGTTTTGCGCCTATGCTCCACCGTCGAAATGAGCGTTTTGATGCCGTTTTCATGGGTTTTTCCCGTTAGCTTCTGATAGCGCACTAACGGCGGAGAACGGGAAAGGATTAACGATCAAATGTAACTATTTATTTCATGTAAAATTGATCTGAATCAATGAAATAAATATAAATGTGTGAATTTGAATTAAGGTCAGCCAACTGAAAAATGCGGATTTTGAATAACGGGTTATAAATCATACGAAAAAGGTTGTGGTCGCCGTTTTGCAGACCCGTAGAATGTCAAAACTCACAGAGGCCGATATTTTTTCTAAATGCACAGGGGAAAGCACGATGGTTGAGATGTACGAAGAAAATATTGAAGGGATCCAGATCATTCATGCCGTGCCAGCCGGACAGTATCAGCAACAACTTCCGACGATTTTTTTCTATCATGGTTTTCTGTCTTCCAAAGAGATTTACTCATATTTCGGCTACACGCTGGCAAAGGCGGGTTTTCGCGTGATATTGCCTGATGCATTAATGCACGGTGCGCGCGCAGAAAACGACGAAGCGCGATGTCTGGCGAATTTCTGGAGCATTTTGCAGAACAACATTGATGAACTGGCGTGTCTGAAAGACGAGTTTGTCGGACGCGGTCTGGCGGATCCGCAGCGTTTAGGCGTCGCTGGCGTTTCGATGGGGGGCATGACCACCATGGCGGCGCTGATCAAATTCCCATGGATTAAAGCGGCGGCTAACCTGATGGGCTCTGGTTATTTCGCGCGTTTATCTCACCACCTTTTTCCAGCTTACAACGCCGGTGGCATTGTGCAGCGTGACGTATTTGAACGCGAAATCGCGCCTTTGCTGAGTCTGGATTTCACCGGGAAAGCGGCGTTAATCGCAGATATTCCGTTGTTTGTCTGGCACGGTGAAGAAGATGATGTGGTGCCTTTTGCTGAAAGCCAGCGCTTGCGGCAGGAACTGGCTGAAAGCGGTGCAGATGATAATCTGACCTTTATTTCTGAAGCTGGCGCGAAGCATAAAGTCTCGGTTCATGCGCTGGCAGAAGTCACGGCATTCTTCGCTGCAAAGCTGTAGAGAAATTAATCTGCCTTTCTCCTTGAGTTTCCCACAGGCTGTACATATAATTGCGCGTCATTTTTTCGACCGCACACAAACACGTTCCTTGCTTCCATGGGCCGCGGTTGACCCTGACAGGAGGCTGAATAATCCGTAAGGAGCAATTCGATGCGTCATTACGAAATCGTTTTTATGGTTCACCCTGACCAAAGCGAACAGGTTCCGGGCATGATCGAGCGTTACAGTGCAGTAATCACTAACGCAGCTGGTCAGATTCACCGTCTGGAAGACTGGGGCCGCCGTCAACTGGCTTACCCGATCAACAAACTGCACAAAGCCCACTACGTTCTGCTGAACGTTGAAGCTCCGCAGGAAGCGATCGATGAGCTGGAAACTAACTTCCGCTTCAACGACGCCGTTATCCGTAGCATGGTTATGCGTACTAAACACGCGGTAACTGAAGCATCTCCAATGGTTAAAGCAAAAGACGAGCGTCGTGATCGCCGCGAAGACTTTGCTGAAGCTAACGATGATGCTGAAGCTGGGGATTCTGAAGAGTAATTGCCGTGACGGCGAATCGTCTGGTGTTGTCGGGCACTGTGTGCAAGACCCCCATTCGTAAAGTCAGTCCTTCGGGCATTCCACACTGCCAGTTTGTGCTAGAGCACAAATCGTCGCAGCAGGAAGCCGGATTTAACCGACAAGCATGGTGCAGAATGCCCGTGGTTGTCAGTGGACAAGCGTCACAAGCATTAACTCACAGTATAACGGTCGGCACGCAACTCACTGTGACCGGATTCATTAGCTGCCATCAAGGGCGCAATGGTCTGAATAAAGTGGTGTTACATGCCGAGCAGATTGATTTGATAGATTCTGGAGACTAGCCTAATGGCACGTTATTTCCGTCGTCGCAAGTTCTGCCGTTTCACCGCGGAAGGCGTTGTAGAGATTGATTACAAAGACATCGCTACACTGAAAAACTACATTACCGAAAGCGGTAAAATTGTCCCGAGCCGTATTACCGGTACTCGTGCAAAATACCAGCGTCAGCTCGCTCGTTGCATCAAGCGCGCTCGCTACCTTTCATTGTTGCCATACACTGATCGTCATCAGTAATCGGCCACTGTCTATTAACGACTTTGAGAGGATAAAGTAATGCAAGTTATTCTGCTTGATAAAGTAGCAAACCTGGGCAGCCTGGGTGATCAAGTTAACGTTAAAGCGGGCTACGCTCGTAACTTCCTGGTACCACAGGGCAAAGCTGTTCCTGCTACCAAGAAAAACGTTGAGTTCTTCGAAGCACGTCGTGCAGAACTGGAAGCCAAACTGGCTGACGTTCTGAACGCTGCTGAAGCTCGCGCAACTAAAATCAACGAACTGGGTTCAGTAACCATCGCGTCTAAATCAGGCGACGAAGGCAAACTGTTCGGCTCTATCGGTACTCGCGATATTGCTGATGCAGTAACTGCTGCTGGCGTTGAAGTTGCTAAAAGCGAAGTTCGTTTGCCGAATGGCGTTCTGCGTACCACTGGTGAACACGAAGTTGAGTTCCAGGTACACAGCGACGTATTCGCTAAACTGAACGTAGTTGTGGTTGCTGAAGCGTAATAGCGCTGAAGTTAACCTGTGAAACGCCGGCCATGTGCCGGCGTTTTGCTTTTCTGCATGATGAACAATGCAAAGATAAGAAGCCGATCAGTTACCGCGCTGGAAACTGCCGTCCGGCTGACGGGTAAACGTCACGGTAACATTTTGATCCGTTGTCACTTGCAGGGCCATGACCACCCCCTGCGCATCACGCTGTATCTTCACTTCCTGCCCGGTTTTCAGGGTACTCAGCGGTTTGTCCGCCCCTTCTACCCGTGCCATCGAAAATACGTCATTTACTGCCATATTATTATCGCGGAACAACTGCGCCAGCGTCTGACCCGACTGCACCTGATAACTGCGCCACGTGCCGCTGTTGTCATTACTCTGCGGCTGAACAGGCTCAGGCTGCGCCATTTGCGTCGTGCGGCCCTGATCGTTACGCAAATCGGCCTGCATCGGGATACTTGCCGGTTGTTGCGGTTGCGACGGCGCATAGGTGTTTTCTGGCGTATAGGGCCACAGTAATGCCAGCAGGATGACCAGCACAGCCAGAATAATGCCGCGGCGGTGCGCATACGGCAGGGGCGACAACCAGTGGAAATCGTCGCTCATGTGCCAGATTTTGCTCAGCAGCGTTTTGCCCCGGGCGGCGGAAGAAGTACCGGTTTCCGTTTCTGCAGAAGTGATTTCACTCTCGCTTTCACTCTGCGGTGCTGTGGTGTCTCGCATCGGCCTTTTCATAATGGCAATCCAGGATCTCAACATGGGTTGATAAATACGGATGGCTTTCCTTCTCCTGGGCGGGATTCTGCCCATGACGACCTCTCTTGTTAACTGTCGTAATGTCGACTGCCTGTTGCTGCCTAGTATAGCCGTTTAACTGCTTGATGCGGAAAGGGACAAAGCACAAATATCACCCGAACGATGTCGTGAATGGCGTCAAATGCGAAAAATTTACCGAAAAGGGAAAGGAACTGCGCCTGCCGTCATGTTGCCTCACAGAGAATTTTACCCAAAAGCCTTGCGCTGCTATGCTGCGCGTTCGACATTTTTAAGAGCTAAGGAAATTTCATGACTACCCCTTCATTTGACAGCGTAGAAGCGCAGGCAAGTTACGGTATCGGCCTGCAGGTCGGTCAACAGTTGCAGGAATCAGGTTTGCAGGGTTTAGAGCCTGACGCACTGCTGGCAGGCTTACGCGACGCGCTGGAAGGGAATACGCCAGCCGTTCCTGTTGATGTGGTTCACCGCGCACTGCGTGAAGTCCACGAACGTGCTGATGCTGTTCGTCGTGAACGCCAGGAAGCTCTGGCTGTTCAGGGTCAGGAATTCCTGGCTGCAAATGCACAGCGCGAAGGCGTGAGCAGCACCGAGTCTGGTCTGCAATTCTCTGTCATCACCCAGGGCGAAGGCACCATTCCGGGCCGTCAGGATCGCGTACGTGTTCATTACACCGGTAAACTGATCGACGGTACCGTGTTTGACAGCTCCGTACAGCGTGGCGAGCCGGCTGAATTCCCGGTTAACGGCGTGATCGCGGGCTGGATCGAAGCACTGACCCTGATGCCTGTCGGTTCTAAGTGGGAGCTGTATATCCCGCATAACCTGGCTTACGGCGAACGTGGCGCGGGGGCTTCCATCCCTCCATACAGCGCGCTGATCTTCGAAGTTGAGCTGTTGGAAATTCTGTAATTCCTTCCGGATAGCAGAAACAAGAAAGGGCGCATATGCGCCCTTTTTTACCTCTGAAACCTGAATTATTCGCCACGCAGCGCGCGCGGGAACAACAGGTTGTTTTCCAGATGGATATGCTCCATCAGGTCGGTGATGAATTCGTTGATCCCGGCGTACAGCGCCCGCCAGGTCACACACGCCCCTTCCGGCGGCGTCACGTTATTGGTCAGACGTTTAATCTCTTCAAGAATCTGTCCCGCATCATCGTGCTCACGTTCCATGACTGAAATCGGACCGGCAGCCTGACGGCCCATTCCGCCGCGGATCATCGGGAACAGGATCTGTTCTTCTTTCATCATGTGGCTGGTCAGTTCTTCCAGAATCAGTTGCAGCTGAACCGCCAGACCATGGGGGCAAGGCAATTTGTCACCATGTACCCGTTCCACTTTCTCTGCCATCAGAACCAGTTCAGGCAGCTCCTGACGGTGGCGGTCATGGTAGCGAGGAATAATAAAATCGATAATTTGCGCCAGCGGTGCGGTTTTCCAGTCAGTGGAGGTATCCGGCAGCCGGGCAATTTCAGCAATCTGCTGTTCGATGAGATCAATATCCAGCTCTTTTTTGGTGACGGCGCGCAGCAGGGTTTGTTTACCGCCACAGCAGAAATCGAGATCGTACTGACGGAACAGACGGGTAGCGCGCGGAATGGCAACAGCCAGAGCGCCAAGGGGTTGGTCGCGATAGTCCATGATGAAGCCTCGTTAAATGAAAGAATTTATAACATGTATTATAAATACATGTTTAAGGCGCGGCTATAGCTCAAAGGAAGTACAGAAAGAAAAAACGCCCCAGGCGGGGCGTTTGACAGGGCATTATTTTTGCAAATCGACCTGATAAATCTGAAAACCTATGGCGTCGGTGCCTTTGGCCGTCATCGGGTATTGCGCGTGAGACTGAATAAAGGCCGCCGCTTTGTCGCCAGGAGACGTTTCGAAACGGATATCCAGCGGTTGCGGTGCTGCAATTTTCGCCAGCTTCCAGTTGTTGTCCGCCGTTGGCGTGACCGCGCCTGCTTTTTTGGTTTCGGCACTGATGTACGCCGCAACCACGGAACGGTTTTCATCCGGTGACGCGAAAGCAATGTGTTTATCGCCGGTGCCCGCGAATTTTCCGCCGTAAGCCCGGTAATTATTCGTGGCGACCAGGAAGGTGGCTTTCAGGTCTATCGGCTTACCGTTGTAGGTCAGGTTTTTAATGCGTTCTGCATCTTTATTAATCAGTGCGCATTCACCATCGAATTTTGCCGGCTGGCTGACATCAACTTCATATTTCACGCCGTCGATAACGTCAAAATTATAAGTACGGAAGCCATCCCAGTTGATCAGCGGTTGTGGTTTGGTGCTGTGAATATCGATTTGATTAAACTGTCCGGCAGAACATTCCAGCCAGTCTTTGACTTCCTGTCCGGTGACTTTCATCACCACCAGTGTATTCGGATACAGATACAAATCTGCCGCATTGCGGAAAGTCAGCTCGCCTTTTTCCACTTCCACGAAACTGGCCGGATCGTTTTTACGTCCGCCGACTTTAAAAGGTGCAGCAGCAGAAAGTACCGGCAGATCGGCTAAATCCGGGTCGCCCTGAATGAAATGTTCGGTATAGGCTTTCTGCGCATTATTGACGATTTGTACCGTCGGGTCGTCCTGAACCAGTGCCAGATAGCTGTACATGTTGTCGGTGGATTTGCCGATTGGCTTGCTGACAAATTTACGTGTTGCGTCATGAGAAGGGGCGAGCACTTTCACCAGACTCTGATCTTCCGCCGCCAGAGATTTCTTCTGCTCTTTATCGTAGATCGGGCGCGCTTCAGCTTTAGCCGTTTCGACTTTCCAGCTGCCACTGTCGTTGTTCAGCACCATATCCACGACACCAAGATGGTCGCCCCACATGCCGGGCATCACGGCAGGAACACCATTCAGCGTGCCTTGTCTGATGTCCGCGCCTTTGATGCTGGCGAATTCCTCACTCGGGAAAACCGCGTGCGCATGGCCGAACATAATGGCGTCGATGCCTTTCACCTGGCTCAGGTAATACACCGAGTTTTCTGCCATGGTTTTGTATGGGTCGCCGGAAAGACCAGAGTGCGGGATGGCGACAATGATGTCGGCACCTTGCTTACGCATTTCGGGGATCCACTTTTTAGCGGTTTCGGTGATATCCGCCACAGTGACTTTGCCTTGCAGATTAGCTTTGTCCCAGACCATGATTTGCGGCGGCACGAAACCGATATAGCCGATGCGCAGATTATGGGTTTTACCTTCCCGGTCTTTTACCGCGTTATCGGTGATCAGGAATGGCGTGAACAGCGGCTTACCGGTTTTATCATCAATGACGTTGGCATTTACGTAAGGAAACTTCGCCCCGGCCAGCGCTTTTTTCAGATAATCCAGACCGTAGTTAAATTCGTGATTACCGAGATTACCGACCGCATAATCGAGTGTATTCATCGCCAGATAAACAGGATGGACGTCGCCCTGTTTCAGGCCTTTCGCCGCCATGTAATCGCCCAGCGGGCTGCCCTGTATGATGTCGCCGTTATCGACTAATACTGAGTTGGTGACTTCGTTCCGTGCCGCATGGATCAGGCTCGCGGTGCGCACCAGTCCAAATTTATCGGTCGGTTTATCTTTGTAGTAATCGAAGTCCATCATGTTGCTGTGCAGGTCCGTGGTTTCCATAATGCGCAGATCCACCTGTGACGCCTGAACGGATGCTGCCGTCAGTACCGCCAGCAGGGATAACGTCAGATGACGTTTATTCATTGCCTTGCCTCCAGAGAAAGGGATGATGCCCGTAAGAGAAAACCGGATATGTATCTCAAAATTTGCTGAGAATGTAATCAGTTGTCATGGATAAATGTGAGATGTAACAGCTTTATGACGTGTTCACATTACGGGATGGCTATTCGCGGCAAAAAAAACTAGGCTTGAGAAATGAGAATCAAAGCACTGAGGTAAACGATGTTAGAGCAAATTTGTCAGTTAGCGCGCGATGCGGGTGACGCGATCATGGCGGTGTATGACGGTGAACAACCGCTTGATGCGCGCCATAAAAAAGATGATTCGCCGGTCACCGCAGCAGATATTGCAGCGCACAACGTGATTAAAGCCGGCCTGCAAACGCTGGATCCGCAAACGCCGATGCTGTCGGAAGAAGACCCGCAAAGCTGGAGCGAGCGTCAGAACTGGACGCGCTACTGGCTGGTTGATCCGCTGGACGGTACCAAAGAATTCCTGAAACGTAACGGTGAATTCACCGTTAATATTGCGCTGATCGAAGACGGTATCCCGGTGTTAGGCGTGGTGTACGTGCCGGTGACCAAGGTGATGTACAGCGCCGCAGAAGGCAAAGCCTGGAAAGAAGAGCAGGGCGAACGTCAGCAGATTGCAGTGAAAGAAGCGCATCCGCCGCTGGTGGTCGTCAGTCGTTCACACTTCAGTAATGACCCTGAATTGCAGGATTACCTGGCGCAACTGGGCGAACATCAGACGGTAGCGATCGGCTCGTCGCTGAAATTCTGTCTGGTGGCTGAAGGTGCGGCACAACTTTATCCGCGCTTCGGACCGACCAATATCTGGGATACCGGCGCCGGTCATGCTGTCGCGCTGGCTGCCGGTGCGCAGGTACATGACTGGAAAGGGCAGACGCTGAACTACGTGCCACGCGAATCGTTCCTGAATCCGGGCTTCAGAGTGTCTTTATTCTGATATGACACCCCGGTTTACGCCGGGGTTTTTACGTTTTATTCTTTTACCAGCTGATCCACCAGCGTAATCACCTGCTGGACTTCCTGCGGTGACAACTGCCCGTCTTTGGCGAATTTAATTACCCCGTGTTTATCCAGAACCACCACCGCTGAACTTTCCGGTTGCAGGTCCCATGCCTTTTTCACCGCACCGTTGCTGTCGACAATTACCTGCGACCACGGGAATTCACGTTTGCCGCTTTCTATGCTTTTACGCACAAACATGCCGGTACCGATAATAGCGTCGTCGGTATTGACGATAGTCGTGGTCTGATAACGGTCATGGGGCAAATTCGCGGCTCTGATCGCCGTAATTAGCGGTTCGTTCAGGGCCTTGGCGCTGCTTCTTCCCGCCATGTGCTGCACAATACGCACTTTTCCAGGAAGTTTTGCGCTGTTCCATTTGCTGTAACTGAATGCATCCTTAACGTCATTCAGTTCGCCTTTATCATCCACCCCGACCGGTGCCAGACGCTGGCCGACGGTAAAGTTGTGGGCAGATGCAAAAAGCGAAAATGTCATAAAAGTGATCACAAAAAGACTTCTTAAAAGCATAGATTCTCCGGGGCGCAAAAGAACAGTCACGCCAATCATAGGACGCCCTAAGTGGTCTGTCCTGTTGGTATGTTAAATTTGTGTTGCTGATTACAAAATTGCCACATAAAGCAGGGTTATACTGTGTTTGAATGTCAGGGTTTAAGACAATACTGAAAATCAATGTAAAAGCAGTTAAATCCACTGGCAATACCTGAGTGCCCTGCTATGTTATAGGTCTCTTCACTGCAAAACACTTTTCTGTCCCGGTATCTGTCGCCTTGCGACGTGGCCGGTACCTGCAGTGATTTAACGGAGAACAATAGAAAAATGAGAATATTCCAGCGTTACAATCCGATGAAAGTCGCAAAGTACGTTAAGACACTGTTTCGTGGACGTTTGTATATCAAGGACGTCGGCGCTTTTGAATTCGACCAAGGCAAGATCCTGTTGCCTAAGGTACGCGATAAGCGCCACTTTAGCGTGATGTCTGAAGTTAACCGTCAGGTTACGCATTTGCAGGCAGAAATGGGCTAAGTGTGCCCTGCGTGTTGTCACTGCTTTATAGCAGTGTGCGCAAAAAGAAACGGCTCCCTGAAGGAGCCGTTAGTGTTTCTGGCGTTTGAATTTTCCACGCTTGAAAAAGCGCCTTACCCCTGCGCTTTCTTGTCGTCTTTAATTTCCTGCGGCGTTTTTGGCAGCAGCGGTGCAGCAGGCTGGTCGACAATACGCGTCACCAGCAACTGATCAATCTTATAGCTGTCGATATCGACCACTTCAAATTTGAAGCCGGAGAATTTCACAAAATCCGTACGCTTAGGGATCTTGCGCAGCATGAACATCATGAAGCCGCCGATGGTTTCATAGTTACCGGATTGCGGGAATTCTTCGATATGCAGCACGCGCATCACGTCTTCGATTGGCGTACCGCCTTCAACCAGCCATGAATGCTCATCACGGGCCACAATCTGTTCTTCCATACCCTGACCCACCAGATCCCCCATCAGCGTGGTCATCACGTCGTTAAGCGTGATAATACCCACCACCAGCGCATATTCGTTGAGGATCACGGCAAAGTCTTCGCCTGCCGCTTTGAAGCTTTCCAGTGCTTCGGAAAGCGTCAGCGTATCCGGCACAATCAGCGCATTGCGGATTTGCACACCGCTGCTCAACATTAAGCTCTGATTACCCAGCACACGGTTCAGTAAATCTTTCGAATCAACATAACCGACGACCTGATCAATATGACCGTCACACACCAGGAATTTGGAATGCGGGTGTGTGGCGATTTTCTCTTTAATACTTTCTTCGCTTTCACGCAGGTCAAAATAAATCACGCTTTCACGCGAGGTCATTGACGACGGAACGGTACGGGATTCCAGCTCGAACACATTTTCAATCAGTTCATGTTCCTGCTTACGCAGTACGCCCGCCAGCGCACCGGCTTCAAAGACGGCATAAATATCGTCGGAAGTGATGTCGTCGTTACGCACCATGGGCAGCTTGAACAGACGGAAAATCATGTTCGCCATACCGTTGAAGAACCACACCATCGGGCGGCAAATCATCAGACAGAAACGCATCGGGTTGACTATACGGACGGCAACCGACTCAGGTGAAATCATACCGATGCGCTTCGGTGTCAGGTCAGCAAACAAAATGAACAGGCTGGTGACCAGCACGAACGAAAAGATAAAGCTGATCTGATCCGCCATTTCAGGCGACATAAAGCGGATAAAAAAGGTCCGGAAAGCCGGGGAAAATGCGGCATCACCCACGATACCACCGAGGATGGCGACGGCATTGAGGCCAATCTGCACCACGGTAAAGAACAGGCCAGGGGTTTCCTGTAACTTCATGACACGGGAGGCATTGACGTTTCCTTCGTCTGCCAACTGTTTGAGTTTTATTTTGCGGGAAGCGGCCAGCGATATCTCTGACAGCGAGAAAAAGGCACTGATCGCGATTAATAAGAGAATCAGTAAAATACTGTTTAACATAATCTATCCGTTTAACACCGGAATTAACCGGCAGAGAAAGGCACTCATTATTTTTGTTGCTTAAAGAACACCCTTTTTAAAAAAACATTAAAAAGCTGTTCAGAAGAAAAAAGCGTTAAGGATGAAAAACAAAGATAATTGCCAGAAATAGTTTTCAAGGGCCACTTTTGTGACCCGCATAGTATAGCAGCAGCACTGAGACTGCCGCCAGCGCTTAAAAATCCCGCATTATTGCGGCGGCAGACAGACGCCTATGCCGCCTAATCCGCAGTAACCTTCCGGGTTTTTGAACAGATATTGCTGATGTTCATCTTCCGCATAATAGAACGGCAGGGCTTCGGTGATTTCCGTGGTAATAGTGCGCTTATCGTTCGCTTCGTCCATAGCCTGCTGGAAACTCGCCAGACTTGCCAGCGCCTGATCCTGTTGTTCTGCGCTCAGCACATACAGCGCGGAGCGATATTGCGTGCCAATATCGCCGCCCTGACGCATACCCTGCGCCGGGTCGTGATTTTCCCAGAAAATCTGCAACAGTTTTGTGTAGCTGATAATCGCCGGGTCAAAGACTACGCGCACGACTTCCGCATGACCGGTCTGGCCGGTACACACTTCACGGTAGGTCGGGTTGGGAGTGAAACCGCCGCTATAACCGGCTGCCGTACTGTAAACCCCTTCCTGTTGCCAGAACAAACGCTCTACGCCCCAGAAGCAGCCCATCGCAAAAATCGCGACTTCCATGTTGTCAGGAACATGCGTCATTGAGTGGCCACTTACTGCATGAAGGGTTGCCACCGGCATCGGGGTTGTACGGCCAGGTAACGCTTCTGCCTGCGTGACAGACTGCGTTTTATCGGAAAGTTGCACCACAGAAAACTCCAGTTGTTGCTTTAGTGAACGAGGTTTGTCACAAAAGGTTTGTACGAATAACAACGACCAACAGGTCAGTGTTAGTTGTATCTGATTGCGTCTTTGCACACAATACGAAGGACGTTGCTTCGTCGTTGAACATTTTCAGGGGATTAGCACTAAAATGCTTTCATCAGACTTTAAAAAGATGAATCTGCCAAAGATGGGCAGATAATCTCCGGCGGGCATCTGATATTTTAACAGGACAGTAAAATTTAGCAGGAGTGCGTGTGCCACGATATCGTGAACTGGGTTTGTTATTTGTACTGCTGGCCCCCTCACTTTCCATGGCAGCGAAGGTGCGTTTGCAACTGGAAGGCCTGGATGGCGATTTAGAAAGGAACGTCCGCGTCCGTTTATCAGCCATTCAAAGCGATGAAGTCGGGGCTAACGGACGGTTCCGTGCCCGCGTCAGTGCCGCTATTGAACAGGGTTTACGGCCGCTGGGGTATTATTCGCCGACCATCGATTTTGATTACCGCGAAACACCGCCGCCGGGGCGTCCGGTGTTGATTGCCAAAGTGACACCAGGGATACCGGTGAAAATCGCTGGCACGAGTGTCGTGATTGAAGGGCAGGCAGACAAAGATAATGAATTCGAACAGCTCAAACAGCGTGATGTGCCTGCGGTAGGGACGATTTTAAACCACGGGACGTACGATAATTTCAAAAGCTCACTGACCGGCATTGCCCTGCGCAAAGGTTATTTTGACGCCACGATGCGTAAAAGCCAACTGGGCGTCATCGAAGACGAGCACAAAGCGTTCTGGGACATTCAGTTTGACAGCGGCGAGCGTTACCGCTTCGGTGATGTGCATTATCAGGGATCGCAGATCCGTGATGAATATCTGCAAAATCTGGTGCCATTTCATCAGGGTGATTACTACACCACGGCGCAACTGGCTGAGCTTAACCGCCGCCTGTCTGCTACCGGCTGGTTTAACTCTGTTGTCGTGTCCCCGGATTTCACGGATGCCAAAGCCACGAAAACCCTGCCGCTGAATGCCGTGGTGTCGCCGCGCACCGAGAATACCATCGAAACCGGTATCGGTTATTCCACGGACATTGGCCCGCGGGTGACGGCCAACTGGAAGAAACCATGGGTTAACGATCGTGGCCAGAGTTTTGAAACCTCAACCACGCTCTCCGGCCCGGAGCAGTCTTTAGATCTCAGTTATAAAATTCCGCTGCTGAAATCCCCGCTGGAGCAATATTACCTGGTGCAGGGCGGTTTCAAACGTGAAGACCTGAACGATACCAATTCAGATTCCACCACCGTCAATCTGGCGCGTTATTGGGATCTCTCGAGCGGCTGGCAGCATGCGGTCAATCTGCGCTGGAGCCTTGATCACTTTACGCAGGGTAGCGTGACCAACACCACCATGCTGATTTATCCGGGTGTGAGCCTCAACCGTACGCGTCAGCGCGGCGGTCTGATGCCAACCTGGGGCGATTCTCAGCGCTACTCTCTTGATGTGTCCGATACTAGCTGGGGTTCTGACGTCGATTTCGCCGTGATTCAGGCGCAAAACGTCTGGATCCGCACCCTGGCTGACAAGCACCGTTTTGTGTTCCGCGGCAATCTGGGGTGGATTGAAACCAATGACTTCGAACGTGTGCCGCCATCCTTGCGCTTCTTCGCCGGTGGTGACCGCAGTATCCGTGGTTACAAATACAAATCCATTTCTCCACGTGATGACGAAGGCAAGCTGACCGGTGCGTCCTATCTGGGCACCGGTTCTGTGGAATACCAGTACAACGTGACCGGAAAATGGTGGGGCGCCGTGTTTGTCGATTCCGGTGAAGCGGTTAATGACATTACACAAAACGATTTTAAAACCGGCGCGGGTGTGGGTGTGCGCTGGGCTTCACCGATCGGCCCGGTGAAATTAGATGTTGCCGCTCCGGTTGGCGACAAAGATGAGCATGGATTGCAGTTTTACATCGGTTTGGGTCCGGAATTATGAGTTTATTTAAAAAAATCTGCCTGGGATTCCTGATTTTCCTGGTGCTGTTAATCAGCCTGGTGGCCTTTCTGGTCGGCACACAAACCGGTTTGCACCTGATGATCAACGGTGCCAACCGGTTCGTACCGGGCCTGAACATAGCCAGTACCGAAGGCGGATGGCGCGACCTGACACTGAAAGGCGTGCATTACGAAATGCCGGGTGTGGACGTTAAAGCCGGGGAGTTTCACCTTTCCCTCGATTTCTCCTGCCTGAAAAACAGCGCGCTTTGCGTCAATGCGTTGCGGGTGAAAGACGTGAATGTGGTGGTCAATACCAAAGAAATGACGCCAGCCGCCGCGCAACCTGAGCCGGAAAACAGCGAGCCGCTAACCAATCTCAGCACGCCGTATCCGATCACGCTGCGTTTGCTGACGCTGGATAACATCAATATTACGCTGGATGACCGGGCTATTTCGCTGGCGTCATTCCGCACAGGGGCGCACTGGGAAGGCCGCGCAATTCAGCTGATGCCAACGCGTATCGGCGGATTACTGATTGCGCTGCCGAAAACGCCGGTCAGCCCGTTACCGGACGTGGTGCAGGCCGCGCAGGACAAAGCCGTCGAAAAAGCGACGGGCAAACCGGCACAACCGCCGGTGGTCGTGCCGGAGAAACCGCTGGGTGAAACATTGCAGGAGTTGTTTGCTAAACCGCTGCTGCCTGAGTTACCGGATTTCCGTCTGCCGGTTGATCTGGATATTCAGCAAATTCTCGCCGAAAACCTGCGTCTCACCGGCGATACCGATGTGCTGATCACCCGTTTCGAGCTGAAAGCCAATACGCAAAATCAGATTGTAAAACTGGATAAACTGATGGTGCGCTCGCCACAGGGTTCCGTGGATGGTATGGGGCAGGCGACGCTCAACCAGAACTGGCCGGTCGATATGACCCTCAATACCGCCGTGAATATCGATCCGCTGAAAGGGGAGAAGATCAAACTGAAAGTCGCGGGCGGGCTGCGCGATAAGCTGGATGTTGGCCTCAATCTTTCCGGCCCGGTGCGTGCTCAGCTGGCCTTGCAAACTCAGCTGGCGGAAGCCGGTTTGCCGTTGGATCTGCAACTTACCAGCGATGCGCTGCAATGGCCGCTGACCGGCACGCCGCAGTATCAGGTGAAAGGCTTCAAATTTAACGTGAGTGGTAAAGCGACCGATTACGCGCTGTCACTGCGTTCAGATTTCAAAGGCGAGCAGATACCGCCTGCGACGCTGACCCTTGACGGTAAAGGCAACGTGGAGCAGTTCAAACTGAGCCTGCTGCGCCTTGCCGCGCTGGAAGGCAATACCGACCTGACCGGCGTGGTGGACTGGAGTAAAGCCATCAGCTGGAACAGTGAACTGAAGCTGACCGGCATTAATACCGCTAAACAGTATCCTGACTGGCCGGCGAAATTGCAGGGTAAGATCACCACGCGCGGCAGCCTGTATGGCGGCACATGGCAGATTCAGGTGCCGGTGCTGGATCTGACCGGTAACGTGAAGCAAAACGCGGTCAAAGCGCAGGGTAATGTGCGCGGCAACAGTTATGGCCAGTGGGATATCCCGCAACTGCATCTTGAACTGGGGCGCAATAATCTGGATGTGAAGGGGACGCTCGCTGATACCTGGAATCTCGACGCTAAAGTCGATGCCCCACATCTTGACGGTGCATTGCCGGGTCTTGGCGGTGTAGTGAAAGGAATGCTGCAACTGCGCGGTGATCTCAAGGCACCGAAGCTGCTGGCGGATATAACAGCGACGGGCCTTAAATGGCAGGCGCTGACGGTGCGGCGCGTGGATATTAAAGGCGACGTCAGCTCTACCGATCAGATCCAGGGGAATTTTAGTGTACGCGTTCAGCAGCTTAAACAGGATGCGCTGGATATCACTGACATTAATCTCGAGGCCAAAGGTAACGAGAAAAAGCATGAACTGACGTTGAAAGTCGATGGCAAACCGGTTTCAGGCCGTCTGGCGCTGAGCGGCAGTTTTGACCGTGCAACCGAGGAATGGAAAGGCGACATCACCAATACCTTGTTTGATACGCCAGTCGGGCAATGGCGACTGAACCGTTCGATTGCACTGGATTACTTTAATAAAGAGCAACGGATCACCGTTGGCCCGCATTGCTGGCAAAATCCGAATGCTGATTTGTGTGTACCGAAAACGATTGATGCCGGTGCCAGCGGGCAGGCGAGCGTGGTGCTCAACCGCTTTGACCTGGCGATGATCAAACCTTTCCTGACCGATGACACACAGCTGAGCGGCGTGTTCAGTGGGAAAGCCGATGTGAGCTGGAAAGCGGAAGGCGGACTGCCGCAGGCCAGTGTTTCACTGGTGGGTAAAGGCGTGAAAGTTCAGCAACTGGTGCAGGGCAGCCCGCTGCCGGTGGCGTTTGATACGCTGAATCTGAACGCCGGGCTGAACAACGGTCGTGCCAGTCTCGACTGGCTGATTAAAATCACCCACAACGGTCAGCTTGACGGCAGCATCCAGATTGCCGATCCGCAGGGAAAACGTAACCTCAGCGGTAATGTGAATATTGCCCGTATCTCGATGGCCTTGCTGCAACCCGCGCTGATGGACGGCGAAAAAGCCTCGGGTATTTTGAATGCCAATCTGCGCCTCGGCGGTAACGCACAGAAACCGCTGGTGTTTGGCAGGCTTGCGCTGACCGGTGTTGATTTCGACGCGCAATTTATGCCGTTTGATATCACCGATGCCAATATCGGCATTAATTTCAACGGTATGTCATCCATCATGGAAGGGGTGATCAAAACCGCGCAGGGTCAGCTTGAGCTGAACGGTAACGCCGACTGGAGTGAAATTAATGCCTGGCGCGCCCGCATCGCGGCGAGAGGCAACAAAGTGCGGGTTTCCGTGCCACCGATGGTACGTCTGGACGTTTCACCGGATTTAGTGTTTGATGCCACGCCGCAGTTGTTCTCGCTTAACGGAACCGTTGATATTCCGTGGGCGCGCATTACGGTGCAGGAATTGCCGGAAAGTGCAGTGGGCGTGTCGTCGGATGAAGTAATGCTCAACGACCAGCGTCAGCCTATCGCACCGGCTTCTGCTTCTATTCCGATCAACAGCAATCTGATGGTGAACATTGGTAAAGATGTTCGTCTCGATGCCTTCGGTCTGAAAGCCCGGCTGGAAGGTGCGCTGAAAGTGGCACAGGACAGCCGCGGCCTGGGGCTGAACGGGCAAATTAATATTCCGTCCGGGCGCTTCCATGCTTACGGGCAGGATCTGATTGTGCGGAAAGGCCAGTTGCTGTTCTCCGGCCCGGCGGACCAGCCGCTTCTGAATCTGGAAGCGATCCGTAACCCGGACGCGACAGAAAACGATGTGGTTGCTGGTTTGAGAGTTACCGGTGAGGCCGATGCGCCTAAACTTGAAATATTCTCAGATCCGGCGATGTCACAGCAGGAAGCCTTGTCCTACCTGCTTCGCGGGCAAGGATTAGACAACTCCGGCGGTGACAGTGGCGCAATGACTTCCGCTCTTATCGGGTTAGGGGTTGCACAAAGTGGTAAACTTGTGGGTAAAATCGGCGAGGCATTCGGTGTCAGCAATCTGGCGCTGGATACTCAGGGCGTGGGAGACAGCTCCCAGGTCGTGGTCAGTGGTTATGTTTTACCGGGTTTACAGGTGAAATATGGCGTCGGGATATTCGACTCGCTGGCAACGCTCACTCTGCGCTACCGGTTGATGCCCAAGCTTTACCTGCAGGCTGTATCGGGCATCGATCAGGCATTGGATTTGCTCTATCAGTTTGAGTTTTAATTCATGTGACTTTTACTATACGAATATAAACATGCGAATAATTGTTTACGGTAGCTTACGACGCAAGCAAGGCAACAGTCATTGGATGACGAATGCTCAATGGTTGGGTGATCATGAGCTGGAAGGTTACGCCCTGTATAATCTGGGTCACTATCCTGCTGTTATACCAGGGGAAGGCAAAGTCTATTGCGAAGTTTACCGCATTAACTCGTCCATCATGGCTGAGTTAGATGAGCTGAAAAGTAATACGAAAGATTATCGTCGTGAGCTGATTTCGACACCTTATGGCAGCGCCTGGATTTACCTCTACATTCGTTCACTGGATGGTGTGCCGAGAATTGAGGGTGGTGACTGGGTTAAGCGTAACGAAGCAGTAAGTGAGTAATCTGAGCAAGGTCGTCGGAAAATAATCGTTGTCTGACAACGCTTAATACATAAAAAAACACCGCCATCTGGCGGTGTTTTTTTGTTCAAATGGCAGAAAACTTATTTGTTTTTAGCACGTTCGAAAGAGGTCACGATTTCAGCTTTTGCAGCAGCAGCATCAGCCCAACCGTCAACTTTTACCCATTTGCCTTTTTCCAGCGCTTTGTATTGCTCGAAGAAGTGGGTGATCTGGCCGCGCAGCAGTTCTGGCAGGTCGTTCACATCTTTGATGTGATCGTATTCTTTGCTCAGTTTGGTGTGCGGAACGGCAACCAGTTTCGCATCTTCACCGGCTTCGTCGGTCATTTTCAGCATACCGACAGGGCGGCAGCGGATCACAGAACCTGGTTGCAGCGGGTACGGAGTTGGAACCAGAACGTCAACCGGGTCGCCATCCAGAGACAGCGTGTGGTTGATGTAACCGTAGTTGCACGGATAGAACATCGCAGTAGACATGAAACGGTCTACAAACAGCGCGCCGGTATCTTTATCCACTTCGTACTTGATTGGATCTGCGTTTGCAGGAATTTCGATCACTACGTAGATATCTTCTGGCAGTTCTTTGCCCGCCGGGACATTCAGTAAGCTCATTGTTGGTTTCCTTCATTGAACCAGGAATAGAGTGCCGCACATTATAGCCAACTCTCCCGCGATTTCCCGCCCTTTTCGTCGAATCGTCTGCGCGCATTTCCCGGCATGACCTGCTGTTGAACCTCGGCTAAATCTTCCGTATTGGCAGTAAAATTTACTGATCCGATACTTTTCCGCGTAACTGCCTGTTTTTGCTTTTCTTATCAAGATATTCGAGCGATTGCCGATAACAATATTCAAACAAAAAATCAGGATTAACCTGATCCCTACCCATCTGAAGTATCTCCTTTTCACCTGAATGGCTGGATAACACCGTATGTTGAATAAGTTGAGCGTAAAAGCCGGTCTGATTGGCCTGCTGGTATTTATGACGTTAATTCTCTTGCTGGTGAGCGTACTGGGGGCGAATGCCATCCGGCAAAGTGCGACATCACTGCAAAAAATTAACCAGCTTCAGGGCGATGAACTTGGTTCACTGGCCGACAGCTACAGTTTCTCGTTGCGCACGCGTGTCGCCAGCGGCGTGGCGGTACGTCAGCTGGAAATTGGCATGATGGATGATGCGAAAAATACAGCGGACCGCATGAGCGGTTATATCAAACAAGCCGATACCGATCTGGCGAAATTTATCAGCATCCAGGATGACACTCAGCAGGGCAGAGATTTATCCGACGCAGTAAAGAAAACCTACGATGCCTATAAAGCTAACGGCTTAGTGCCGCTGCTGGCAGCAATTCAGGCGCAAAGTGCAGACGGTTATTACGATGTGCTGGAAAACAAAATCACGCCTTACAGCAATGCTTATGATAAAGCGCTGGCGGATTTCCGTGCCTATGCCGTAGATAATACCAATAACCGGATTGAACAGGCCCGCGCCAATGCACGTATCCAACTGACGGTGATTGCCACCAGCTTCATCATTGCGCTGATTATCGCGGTGCTGGCATGGTTCGCCTTGCAGAAGATCATCATGCATCCGCTGACATTCTCCATTGCGCAACTGGAATACATCGCCCAAGGCGATCTGACCCATGAAATTGATGATTCCCGTAATAACGAAATGGGGCGTTTACTGAAAGCGATGAAGCAAATGCAGGATTCGCTGGCGCTTTCTGTCGGACGCGTACGCGATGCCGGGAATCAGATCGATGTCGGTTCCCGCGAACTGGCTGCCGGTAACGTCCATCTGGCGCAGCGCACCGAAGAATCCGCTGCATCGCTGGAAGAAACTGCCGCGAGCATGGAGCAACTGACCTCAACCGTGCGCATGAATGCCGCGAACTCTGACCAGGCCAATCAACTGGCGCAAAGCGTGTCAGTCATTGCCAATAAAGGCAGCGAAGTCGTCCATCAGGTAATGGATAAAATGCAGGGCATCACCGATAGCTCAAAACGTATTGGCGACATTATTACGGTCATCGACGGCATTGCCTTCCAGACCAATATTCTGGCGCTGAATGCGGCAGTCGAAGCCGCACGTGCCGGCGAGCAGGGTCGTGGTTTTGCGGTGGTGGCGGGTGAAGTACGAAGCCTGGCGCAACGCAGTGCGCAATCGGCTAAAGAGATTAAAGAGCTGATTGTGGATTCTGAAAGCCGGGTTTCTGAAGGTTCGGATATGGTGAGATCTGCCGCAAACACTATGCTGGAAATCTCCAGCGAAGTGACACGAGTGACCAGCCTGATGCGTGAGATTTCCATCGCGACGACAGAACAAACGCACGGCATCGAACAGGTGAACGTGGCGATTACGCAGATGGATCAGGTAGCGCAGCAAAACGCCGCACTGGTGGAACAGGCGACAGCGGCCACACGTTCACTGGAAGAGCAGGCGCAGTTACTGGCAAAAAGCATGGCGGTGTTTAAACTCAATCGAGCCGATCATTTCTGAAAAAATCCTGAGCGGTAAACAATAAAAAAGGTGGCTTTTAAGCCTAATGCCGATCGTTTAAGGATCAGTTGACCGATCCGGTGGCTCGTGTAAAAAGGGTTCATGCTCATCATGGACCCTT
>NZ_JABAED010000036.1:0-43018 GCF_023701875.1 Rahnella sp. CG8 | reverse complement strand
CCATCTGCGTTTCCACTCTGACCTTAGGTTTTGACCTTAATACCCCACCCCAACCCTCCCCTTCGCAGGGGAGGGAGTTAAAACAATCCCCCCATTTATCACAAAACCGTTAACTCTCCGCGAGGATTCCGTAATCCCTCCCCTTGTAATCTGATGCCATCGACAGCAACCGGATCGGTGGCAAAAATGATTAACAGACGTAATTTCCTGCTGGGCAGTGGCGCGGTATCTGCCGCGGCCATGATGGGGCTGGTCCCGTCACTGTTTTCCCGCAATGCCGGCGCGCAGGTAAAACCTGCGAAATTCGAAATCATGCTGACGGATGCCCAGTGGCATCAGCGCCTCAGCGATGATCAGTACCGTATTTTGCGCGAAGCAGGCACCGAACGTCCTTATTCCAGTCCGTTAAACAACGAACATCGTGCGGGCGAGTTTGCCTGCGCAGGCTGCAACCTTGCTCTTTTCTCTTCAGCGACCAAATTCGACAGCCATACCGGCTGGCCGAGTTTCTGGCAACCTCTTGCCGATGCGGCGCAAACCAGCCGGGACACCTCGCTGGGTATGGTGCGCGATGAAGTGCATTGCCGCCGGTGTGGCGGCCATCTGGGACATGTGTTTGATGACGGTCCGCAGCCGACCGGTCTGCGTTATTGCATGAACGGGCTGGCCATGACGTTCACCCCTCAAGCTTAATCTGTCAGGAAATTGACTATGAAAATTGCATCGAAAAACCGGCGTAACTTTCGCCACTACAGCCTGATCGCCGGGCTGATGCTGGCGTCTGCGTTCGTGTTCGAAAATAATGCCTGGTCATGGGGCGGGGGCGCTGAACCGGCGGTCGTGATCCCGGCACCGGCAAAAGATGAGCCAGCAGGCACTGCACACAGCGAAACCGCGCTGTTTGCCGGTGGCTGTTTCTGGGGGATTCAGGGGGTGTTTCAGCATGTAAAAGGCGTGACCAGCGCGGTGTCCGGTTATGCTGGCGGTGTGGCGCAAACGGCCAGTTACGAGCAGGTCAGTACCGGCGAGACCGGTCATGCGGAATCGGTGAAAGTGACCTTCGACCCGACACAAGTAACGTATGGCGAACTGTTGCACATCTTCTTCTCGGTGGGGCATAACCCGACCGAGTTAAACCGTCAGGGGCCGGATACCGGCAGTCAGTACCGGTCGGCGGTCTTTCCTCTGAACGCTGCGCAGGCGGAAGTGGCGAACGCGTACATCGCCCAGCTTAATGCCAGCCACAGTTACAGCGAACCGCTGGTCACCAAAGTTGAAAGCAATGCGCACTTTTATCCGGCTGAGGCTTATCACCAGAACTTTTTAAACGATAACCCGGACTATCCGTATATTGTGGTGAACGATCTGCCGAAGATTAAAGATTTAAAGCAATATTTCCCGGCGGAATATCGTGAACAGCCGGTACTGGTGAAACAATAACGGATTTATTTTTTCAGCCCTGAAAAATAACAGGAGAGTGCACATTCCGGGTCAATGCAATGTGCACTCTTTGCAGCACATTAAACGTTAAATCAGAAATCCATCTCTGCGCCTAAATACGCACCATCAATAATGCGTTCATTAGGATTTCCCGCAGTGCCGTCAAGGCCAACATAGCGGTAACCGGCTTTTACTTTTAATGGTGCGACCGGGATCCAGCTAAATCCGGCATCGGCTTCGGAATAAGATTTTACACGATTGCTTAATGCATCAGGTGCTGCATAACCCTCTGCATAAAATGCCAGACTGTCGGTGAAGGGGACGGTAATACCGCCGCCGACGGGAAATGCCACGCCTTCATTATCAGAAGTAGAACCCTGCATATAAAGCGCTTTCGCGCCGAGATTAATCATTGCCGGGCCTGCCGGAATATTAAAACCGGTGCTCACGCCACCAATCTGGCGGCCATTTTGAGTATTCTTCGCCCAGTTACCCTCGACATAAAGACCGGATGTCTGACCGCCCATACCGGCGTTCAGTTCAGTGAAATTTGTGCCCGCTTTTACACCCAGTTCAACAGCCTGAGTCTGGCCAGAGAAAGCCATAAATACCGCAATTGCACTGCCAGCGACAGTCAGTTTGATTGTGTTAGTACGCATTTGTTTACCTATTTTTTAAGTGATCGGCGCTGAGCAGTCTTTGCCACTCTGCCGCCAGACGGATACCCCGTCAGTGAGTGGCTATAAAACACTCTTCCGGCCATCGTCATCAATTTATATGTCAGATTGCAACATAAATAGGTTTTTATTCTTAATTTTACTTTTATTAAAGATGAATAACCTGAAGAATGCGGGCGTGTTCAGTACGCGACACAAACAAATTGCGGGGAATAGGTACTGCTTACCACATACGCCTGGTCCCGTATCTTCTTAACACCAATGTTGAGTGAGGCATTATCGCCCGTGTTTTCCAGCCACATCTGGTCGAAATCAGTATCTGGCGTGTTATCCAAAGGTGACGGCGTCACTTTGTCAATGGTGAAATGATAGGTTTTATTATCCACTTTGACACCATGACTGAGATAGACGGTACGCTCAAGATAGGTACTGGCTTTGGCCGACTTTACATAGCCTTCGTACTGAATAATACCTTTGTCTTTATCGTAAAATTGCAGGCTTTCAACAATAGAAAAAACCAGTTGCCCCTGCTCAATATCCATATTCACTTTACCGAAGGCTTTACATTTTAAGGTAGGAATATCTTTGGATGGCCATAAATAAAGAACGGTTGCTGCGATGACGCAAACAGTTGCGACGGTGGCATAGAACCACTTCTTTTTAATCATGATCATGGTTTGATCCACTTATAGTGATAGAAGTTATCACACGAAATAATCTCATTATTATTACCAAGAGTGCATAAGGACAACAGTGTTCGGGCGTTGTTTTGAGATGAATAGGATAATTCACTGTTATAAATGAGCACGTTGGTTTTGTTGCACGTCAGGTTATTGGTTTTTAGTGTGTGACTGACCCGTTCCAGCACCGCAGTTTTGGCATCGTCCGAAATATCTTTAAGGAAAATAATATCGCAGCCGGTGTCGGGCTGTTTTATTTCGGTCATTCCGTTGGTGGCGTCGTCGTATTTCCACGCGCCGAAAGACAGGCTAACCAGAACCAGCAGGCAGAGCAGAATAAAAAGAGCACGCCGTGCAGGTTTAACCGGAGCAGAAACTGAATCGGGTGTTTGCACCCTGAGCGGAGGCGGGGAGGCCGGTGCCTGCCCGGCAGGCGGTGGCGCATCAAGGCGTTGCACACTGACCGCCGGATTCAGTTTAAAACCGACTTTGGGGAGGGTAATAATGAGTTCGTGGCATTCAAACAGCGCCAGATTGCGGCGGACAATACTGACGTACTGGTTAAGATTATTGCCGGAAGCATGCAGGCCGTGCTTGTCCCAGACTGTTTCCAGCAGATATTCCCGCGTCAGATCACGCCCTTCAGATGAAAGAAATTCTTCCAGCAACCGTGCGGCCGGGAGTGTCAGTTTGATCACGTCCTGGCTGGCAGGATAGTGCAATGTACCATCGTCTGAGTTGAATTCTATTTCGTTATCAATGAGATACTTCATCTGATCCTGACAGTAATAAGTAAAGCCACATCAAACCCGTTCGGATTTACACACCGCTAAGATTAATATTATACAGTCTACATTCCGCGGTCAGAATCTGTGAAAGGTATAGGTAAAAACTTCAGCCAGCATAGGGGAAAAAAGCCAATTATTATATCTGTTAAAGATACCATTAAGGAATAAAAACCTATATATACCCACTTTGGGCAATTAAATTGTCTGTCATCCCGAAATCCGGTTTCCTTCTCGCATTGTTGAATGAGTGGGAGTGGTTACGTGGACGTTACCTTTACGGATTTTCTTATCGGATTTTCTTCTGCGCTGGACTTGTTAAGCCCTGAAAACGGACATCGTGGTGTGCGGCGTGCTTATATCGTGATGAATATTGCCCGTCAGCGCCAGTTCAGTCCGTTGGCACAACAGCGGTTGTTCATTGCTGCACTTTTACGTGATATCAGCAGGGGGGCACATGCTCCGCACGATTGCGCCAGCCAACTTGCGGATATCCCGTTACTGGCCGACAGCGCGGGTCTGATCGTCGCAAGAGGACGGCAGCATTCAGAAAACCGCCTGCTGGATCTGGCCGATAATCTGGATTTACTGGCATTGCATGAATTTCCACGCGGTCATTATCCGGTGCGCGCGGTCGAAACCCTGTGTGATTCCATCGGATCCCGTTACCTGCTCGACGACATGCTGGCGTTACGCGAGCTTGGACTGGAAAAGGAATTCTGGACGGAATTCGCCTCCGCCACGCTTATCAGTACAGCCGCGTCCTTTTCACCCTTTGCTGACCGTGTGTTAAGTGACAAGGAAATGACGCAACTGTCTGCCCTGCTGGCTGTCGTCATTGACCTGCATTGCCGTTCAGCCGCACAACATTCTGTTGTGGTGGCAGGTATCGCCGCCAGGCTTGCGCAAATGTACGGGTTTTCTAAAAAAGGTGTCGCGCGGATCCGCGTCGCCGGTTTGCTGCATGATTTAGGTAAACTGGTTGTCCCCGCCGCCTTGCTCACCAAAGCGCAGCCTCTGACGGATTTCGAACGCCGCCAGATCCATATACACCCGCAGTTCACCTGGAAAATTCTTTCGCGGATTGCCGGCATGCAGGACATCGCCCGGATGGCCAGCTTTCATCATGAACGGCCGGACGGCAAGGGATATCCCTTCCATCTGCGCGGTGCACAGCTCGATCTCGGGCCGCGCATTATTTCGGTCGCCGACTGCTATGCCGCGCTGCGTGAAGCCCGTTGTTACAAACCGGCATATTCGCCGGAAAAAAGCCTCATCATAATGCAGGAGACCGCAGCGCGCGGTGGGCTCGACCCTGAAGTGGTGGAAGCGCTCCGTTCGGATTTGATGGGGGCGGGGCAGGATATGCTCAGTGCATCACTGCTTTTGCCTTAATACTGATTTCAACCGAATAGAAACAACAGCTGAAACGTTTACTCAGAGTCAACCTCTGGAGAACCCCTCATGCTGCGAGTGTTTTTATTTATTTTATCAATGAGTTATGCATCTTTGTCTTTCTCCGGCACCCCGGAGCATTATGTTATCAACGCAGATCGCACAACCATTACGTTGTCGTGGGTCATGCTCAGCACACATCCCTCGCAGGCGAATTTATCGCAGGTATCCGGCGATGCTTTTTTAGATCATCAGCAAAACATGCAGAATCATATAGATGTCAGAATTCCGGTTTCCTCGCTGGAGGCTTCGAACCTGCTGCTGACGCATCAGTTAAAGAGCAGTATGTTCTTTGATGAAAACCGTTATCCCTGGGTCACGTTCACCAGTCAAAAAGTCACGCAGTCGGGAAATGGGCAATTTAAGATTTTTGGCATGCTGACTATCAAAAATATCCAAAGACCGGTTGTGCTGGATGCTGTTATGAATGACGCCAGCGCGAAGTCCCTGATTCTGCACGCACACACGGCGATTTCCCGCTCTGCTTTCGCGATGGACAGTCTGCTGTCGTTGGTCGGTGACACGATTAACATCGATATTGATATTGCCGCGCAGCCTTATAAGGCATAACGCGGCTACGCGCTTTATCGGAATAGTTTCGTCCGTGACAGGGGTAAAAAAGCGCACGGGCAAAACAACAAACAGGCGTAAAACGGGGCTGCTTACACCTCAGGCGGGTTTCCGGATAGTTGGCGATCGAAATGATCGCGCAACCCAGACAAAATTCTTTTTAAGTGATCGGCTATTTGGCGACGTTATTTAGCCAGCAGTTCTTTGCGGACAATTTCTGCGCCTGCACTTAATGCATCCAGCTTGCCTCTGGCGACGCCACGGGGTAAAGGAATCATGCCGCAGTTGGTGCAAGGATAGAGTTTATCGGCGTCTACAAACTGCAGGGCTTTCCGCAGCGTTGCGGCGACTTCTTCCGGGGTTTCAATGGTATTGGTCGCCACGTCTATGGCACCCACCATCACCTTTTTACCGCGGATAAGCTCCATCAGTTCCATCGGAACATGCGAGTGATGACATTCCAGTGAAATGATATCGATATTAGATTTTTGCAGTTTGGGGAAAATCTCTTCGTATTGTCTCCACTCTGTGCCCAGCGTTTTTTTCCAGTCGGTATTGGCTTTGATGCCATAGCCGTAGCAAATGTGCACAGCCGTTTCACATTTCAGCCCTTCGATGGCTCTTTCTAACGTGGCAATGCCCCAGTCATTCACTTCATCAAAGAACACGTTAAAGGCCGGTTCGTCAAACTGGATGATATCGACGCCAGCAGCCTCTAATTCTTTGGCTTCTTCATTGAGAATTTTGGCAAATTCCCAGGCGAGTTTCTCGCGACTTTTATAGTGGTTGTCATAAAGCGTATCGATCATCGTCATCGGCCCCGGAAGAGCCCATTTGATCGGTTGTGTGGTTTGCTGGCGCAAAAACTTCGCATCTTCAACAAAAACGGCCTTTTTGCGACTCACCGGGCCAACAACTGTCGGCACACTCGCTTCATAGCGATTACGGATCTTAACCGTCTCACGTTTCTCGAAATCAACGCCCTCGAGATGCTCAATAAAGGTCGTGACAAAATGCTGACGCGTTTGCTCGCCGTCACTGACAATATCGATACCTGCCTGCTGTTGATCTTCCAGACACAAACGCAGGGCATCTTTTTTGCCGTCAATTAATTCCTGATCTTGCAATTTCCACGGGGACCAGAGCACCTCAGGTTGTGCCAGCCACGAAGGTTTAGGCAAACTGCCCGCAGTCGATGTCGGTAATAATTTTTTCATACACAGGTGACCTTATATTTTTTATGGTTAATCAGAGAGCGGAATGGGCAGACCATTGTTCAAGAACAGTTTGGTAAGGTTTGATGAAGCATTCTTCAGTAAACTTCCCCTGCTCAATAGCCAGATGGCCACGTTCTTCCCGGTCATAAACAATACGGGTTAAAGAATAATCCTGGTAATTCAGGCTGGGTTGATACTGTAATCCTGCCGCAGAATTAGCATTGTAAATCTCAGGGCGATAAATCTTCTGAAAAGTCTCCATCGTGCTGATGGTGCTGATAAGCTCAAGATTAGTGTAATCACTGAGCAAATCGCCAGAAAAATAAAATGCCAGAGGTGCAACGCTGTTTTCAGGCATAAAATACCGCGCCCGTAATCCCATTTTTGCGAAATATTCATCAGTCAGGGAGAGTTCATCCTGCTGATATTCAACGCCTAATACAGGGTGTTTATTTCCCGTGCGATAGTAAGTGTTTTTGCTGGAAACACTCAGGCAGATAACCGGTGTTTTAGTGAAATTATCTTTGTAAGTCGCTGATTTTAAAAATTGTTTGAATATATTCCCATGTAATTCGCCAAAATTATCCGGCAGGCTAAATTCAGGTTGATCCTTATTATGCTCTGGCAGTAAAACGCTAAAGTCATAATCACGCACATAGGAGGAAAAGTTATTTCCTAAAATGCCTGCAATGCGTTGGTGGGTTTTTTTATCAACGATAGTTGTTTTCAGTATTTCAATCACCGGGAAGCTGTCGGCCTTGCCTTCAGCATCAATATTCAACTGAGCAGTAATAATATCGAGTTCGACACAATACCGGTCTTTATTAGGATTATCCCAGTTCGCCAGGGAATTGAAGCGATTATCGATCATCACTAAGGTGTTGCGCAGGTTTTCCTGGCGTTTTTCACCCCTTGCCAGATTGGCAAAATTGGTGGTAATACGCGTATTTTCCGAGGGGTTATAATTCTCGTCGAAACGGATGCTTTTAAGGGTAAATGTCAGTTTTTTATTCATTGTTATCAGGTGTCCCGGCTGCTGAAAAATCTACGTTATTTCAGTCGTTTTCGTATTTTTAAGAGTGAATCGCGATGACTCTTTTATGCCTGAGTCATTGAGTGAAAAAAAGTGATTTAAATTCACTGAACATGAGACAAATTCATGATCATGCCTCCCCGGATGCCGTTCCTGCCCGCAGGGAACAGACACACTTCGGTGTTGACCGAAGCATCTGATTTTTGCCGGTAATAAGCTGAACGAAATTCATGAAGGAGCAGAACGATGATCGCAGTACTTTTTGAGGCAGATGCAGTACCCGAAGCGCGTGAGCGGTACCTTGAACTGGCGGCAGAACTGAAACCATTGTTATCGGACACGCCGGGATTTATTTCCATCGAGAGATTCCAGAGCCTGACCACGCCCGGAAAAATCCTTTCATTATCATGGTGGGAAGATGAAGAGTCGGTGGCAGGGTGGAAACAGAATCTGATGCATCTGGCCGCGCAGAAAGAGGGTAAACAGTCGATTTTTTCATTCTACAGAATACGCGTTGCCCGTGTATTTCGTGACTATTCTTCCGACAAGTCTTCCGGTAAAGGAGCGCATCAGCATGTATGACATTCACGTGATCCTCGACCATTCACCCGGTTCGCTGGCCTCCCTTGGCCGTATTCTGGGCATGAACGGTGTGGGGCTGGAGGGCGGCGGCGTATTTTCCACGGCAGAAGCGGGGCATGCGCATTTCCTGATAGAAGACGGTGAAAAAGCCCGTCAGGTTCTGACTGATGCTGGCTTTGACGTGAGAAAGCTGTCACGCCCGCTGATAAGAAAACTACCCCAGACACTCGCCCGGAATGGCATTAACATTCTGGTACAGTACAGCGACCACGATAACCGGCTTATTCTGCTGACGGATGACGATATCCGGGCGGCTGAAGTCACTCAACAATGGGCGATACCTTCTGCATGAATTTTCTTCAAACCGAATACGACAGTGAGCCGGATGAGTCTCTTGAAAAATCCATGTCACTGGTGGCTTCAGCAATATCTGACCCGTCAAGGGTCAGTATTTTGTGTGCCCTGATGGACGGACGCGCGTGGACCGCGACTGAACTCAGTGCGGTGGCGGGCATCGCCGCCTCCACAACCAGCGGTCATCTTACCCGGCTGCTCAGCAACGGGCTGGTGATTTGCCTGACGCAGGGGCGCCACCGGTATTACAGCCTGGCGGGCCACCATATCGCCGGATTGCTGGAAAACCTGATGGGGGTTTCCATGCATAACCACAAAACTTTTGCGTCGCGGACGCCGGTCGTTCTGCGTTATGCACGAACTTGTTATGACCATCTGGCCGGAGAGCTGGCGGTAAAAATCTACGATTTTCTGCTGCAGGAAAACTGGCTTGAAGCGGACGGTTACGCGCTGACTCCGGCCGGGAAAGCCCATTTTCAACGACTGGGCGCGGTGCTCAATCCGCGCCCGCGCCGCAAGGCTTGCTGTCCTTGCCTTGACTGGAGCGAAAGACGCTTCCATCTCGGAGGCGATGCGGGGCAGGCATTAATGACGCTTTTTCTGCAAAAAGCGTGGATATCCCGCACGCAGGGTTATCGTGAAGTGAGCGTCACCGACAGCGGCAGAATTGCCCTGAGCCGCCTGTTCGGTTTGAATCTGGCCTGATTCTGCAGGCTATGTTTACGCTTGCTTCGCCCCGCGTGACCGACGACTTAGCTTGTCTCCATACAAGACTGTGTTGAAAGTAACGGGGCATATCGCCACCAGATCAGCAGCCCCGTCAGGGCGATAACGCTCAGAACGCTGAACGCCGTAGCGAACGAATAATGCCCTGCAATCATACCCGTCAGGGCCGGGCTCATGGCCGCGCCGACGCCCTGCATCAGCATCACCACGCTTTGGCCCGCGTTGACATGACCGTTTCCGCGCAGCAGCACCACAATAAAGCTCGGCACTACCACGCCCAGTACGCCAGCCGCGAAACCATCAAGTATTTGCACCGGCACCATCATTAAAGGGGCGGCAGAACTCGCCGCCAGCGCTGCCCGGACGGGCATGATCAGTAGCGCCAGCATAATCAGGCGCCAGTAGCCGACTCTGTCGATGCGCGCGGCGGTCCAGATTGCTACCGGGATCATCACCATCTGAGAAATAATCACGGTTGCGGCAGCGTACAGGCCGGGATTGACGGAGCCGGGCGCCGCAGCGATTCTCATGCTGAGCATCGGCAACAGCGCCGCATTGGCCAGATGAAACAGCAACAGTGTCAGACCGGTGATCAGCAGCGGTTTATTTTGGGCCAGCACCGAGAAATCGGGAACCTGAGCGGATGCGCCAGACTCCAGCCCTCGCGCGGCATCATCGTCTATATCGCTGCGGCGGATGCCCGTCAGTGCGATGAGCGTTAATAACATCGTGCAGGTCATGAGAATGAAAATACCGCCGATGCCCCAGTACCAGGCGATCCCTCCGGCAATCAGCGCGGTGATAAAATTCCCGGCATGGTTAAACGCCTCATTTTTACCCATCTGCGCGCTAAAGCCTTTTTGCCCGGTCAGACCCAGCGTGATCCCGGTGATCAGCGGACCGACAAACGCAGCACATATTCCGCTCACGATCTGCGAAAACGCCACTACGGCATTTGCCTGACTGAGCCAGAGCAGCAGCGTCGTGCCGGTGATCAGCACGCACAGCAGCGCCAGAATCAGCCGCTTGTTTTTCGATGCATCAGTCATGAAGCCCGCAGGGAGCGTTGCCAGCAACCCTGCCACGCCGCCAGCGGTCATCAGCAAGCCGATATCATCGGGCTGCCAGTGGCGTTGTGTCAGAAAGATCCCCAGAAAGGGCCCAAGCCCGTCACGAACATCCGCAATAAAAAAACTGGTTAAACACAGTGCCTGCAATGAACGAATCGACATTTTTTTACCCTTCAGCGTTATTAACCAGCTTTATAAGCGATGAAGTATAAACAGGATTTTTCTATCAGGGATGACAGGAATGTTAAAACTCATGACGCGGTTTGCAGGGTTGCAACCCCTCCCCGACACCCGAAGGGTATTAAGGAGGGGCTGTGTGGTGAGGGGGAGCAGTCAGATTGTTTTGTATGACAACGTTCTCAGATCGCCGCTTTCGCCCGTTGTTTCACGGCATAAATCAGCACCACAGCGAAACATACCATCGGCAGGGCGTAAGAAACGGCGGTGT
This sequence comes from Rahnella sp. CG8, assembly GCF_023701875.1. Classification (NCBI taxonomy): domain Bacteria; kingdom Pseudomonadati; phylum Pseudomonadota; class Gammaproteobacteria; order Enterobacterales; family Yersiniaceae; genus Rahnella; species Rahnella sp. CG8. The sequence continues at coordinate 31,981 of NZ_JABAED010000036.1, read as the reverse complement.
TGTAGTGGTCGGCAATTGCGCCCATCAGATACGGCATCACCGCGCCACCGACAATCGCCATGATCATCACCGAGCTGGCGCGTTTGGTTTGTTTGCCCATGTTCTTGACGCCCATCGCGAAAATGGTCGGGAACATGATCGACATAAAGAAGAAAATCGCCACCAGTGCAATCACCGAGACGTTATCAATACCGGCCACCACCACGCCGCACAGCACAATATTGATGATGGCGTAGACCACCAGCAGCGTGGCCGGGCGGACAAAGCCCATCAGCCAGGTGCTGAAGAAACGCCCGACCATAAAGCTGATCATGCCGACAGACAGCAGATACGACGCGTTCTGGTTCGACAGCGTGTGCCAGTGTTCGGTGGTGTAGTTAATGAAGAAGGCACCGACGCCAACCTGTGCCGCGACGTAGAAGAATTGTGCGATGACGCCGCCGGTGAAATGGCCGTGCTGCCACAATCCTTTCTCGATACCGTGATCTTCCGGAGCGCTTTGCTCGCGGATGTCCGGCAATTTTGTGCGTCCGAACAGGAAGGCAATCAGCAGCACTAACACGGCGATGGCGACGTAAGTGGTTTTCACCGAGGACAATCCGTCCGTCGTGGTGCCTTGTGTGGCGGAGAAGAACAGTGAACCACCGATGATCGGGCCGATGAACTGACCTAAACCGTTGAAGGACTGAGAAAGGTTCAGGCGGCGTTCGGCTCCGGCCGGATCGCCGAGAACGGTAGCGAACGGGTTAGCGGCGGTTTCGAGACAGCCCAGACCGAGGGCGATCACGAACAATGCGAACAGGAACATGCCGAAGCTGCCTGCGGAGGCGGCGGGCACGAACAACAGTGCGCCCAGGGCATACAGACACAGACCCACCAGGATCCCGGCTTTATAACCGAACCTGTCCATGAAGAAACCGGCGGGCAGGGCGATGATAAAATACGCCCCGAAATAGGCGGCCTGTAGCAGACCGGACTGGGCTTTATTGACGTGCAACACGTCCTGGAAATGCTTATTCAGGACATCCAGCAGCCCGTAGGATAAACCCCACAGGAAAAACAGCGTGGTGACCAGTATGAACGCCAGTCGGAAACCGGACGTCGTTTTGCGCTGCGCATAAGCGGGCGCGGCAGTTTTATCGGCGAGCATGTTGTATTCCTCAGTATCTGGTGACGCATGTAGGGGGTCAGCTCAGGTGGCTGATTTTTTATGTCAGATAACGTGAAAAACGGTTTCTCCCTCATAGCAGGGAGATGTATAGCTATTTCTGATCAGCCAGCGAAAAAATCTTCTCCATTTCCACCCACTTTTCACCGGCGGGCGTCCACGGCGTAGGGCGCTGATACTTCCACATCAGGGCTTCCCATTCGCAGACTTTCGGATCCTCCAGACTGCGGCGTTCGAACAGTCCGCTGTCAAAATCTTCCGTGGTTTCCATCACCATCATCAGGCGGTTGCCCAGCCGGTAAATTTCCATGTCTGCGATGCCATAGCGGCGCAGGTGCGCGGTAATTTCCGGCCAGATTTCGCGGTGATAACGCTGATATTCTTCGATAAGCACCGGATCGTCCGCCAGATCCAGCGCCTGACAATAGCGGCGTTTCATGTTAAGGCCCGGTCGAGATGCATATAACCGCCGTCCACGGTCAGCCACTGGCCGGTGGTGTGCGAGGCGCGGGAAGAGAGCAGGAACACCACGGTGTTGGCGATTTCCTGCGGCGTGGTCATACGCTGTCCCAGCGGAATATGCGAAGTGATTTGTTGCAGCTTTTCTTCGGGATGGTCGAAGCTTTTGATCCAGCGTTCGTACAGCGGCGTCATGACTTCCGCCGGGATCACCGCGTTCACGCGGATACCGTCGCCGAGCAGCGCCGCTGCCCATTCGCGGGTCAGCGCCAGAATGCCGCCTTTGGCCGAAGCGTAACCGCTGGTGTTGCCTTGTCCGGTGAGTGCCGTTTTTGAGCTGATATTGACGATAGCTCCCCGGCTGGCGCGCAGGGCGTTCAGGCTCAGGTGCGCCATCAGGTAATAGTGGATCAGATTCTGCTCGAGCGATTGCACAAAGGCTTCGCGACCGGCATCCAGCCCGACGCTGTCGTTGGCACCGGCATTGTTCACCAGCCCGTCGATGCTGCCGTAGCGGGTAAGCACCTCATTCACCGCTGCCTTGCAACTGGCTTCGTCGCGCAGTTCAGTCAGTACAAAACTGGCCTGTGGCGAAAGCTGTTGCAGTTTATGCATCAGTTCATTGGCCGGTTCGGTATTGCTGATGATCACCGGAACCGCGCCTTCTTCCGCCAGCGTCAGCGAAATCGCCGCGCCGATACCGGAACCGCCACCGGTGACCATCACCACTTTATTTTGCAGATGCAGATTCATCAGTCATTTCCTGTAATCGGTAAAGGCTGTAATCGATAAATCGTGCAGGCATTGCCGCCATAAATGGCTGCCTGCTCGTCAGAACTGAGTGCGGCCGTGGCCTGTTCACATAAATCCCACGGATTTTCATCCCCGTCTGCCAGTAAACACACCGGCCAGTCGGAACCAAACATCAGGCGTCCGGCACCGAAAACGTCCAGTGCGGCATCGAAATACGGCAACAGATCGCGGGCTGGCATACCTGCCGGACGCGGCTCGGTCAGCAACCCCGAGAGCTTGCAACTGACGTGTTTTAACCCCGCCAGCGGTGCAATCTGCTGCTTCCAGTACGCTGCACCCCGGCTGAGATCCGGCTTGCCGAAGTGATCGAGCACCAGAAAATGCCCGTCATGCTTTGCCGCGAACTGCACGGCATCGCGCAGATGGCGGTGTGTCACCAGAATTTCATAGACATAGTCCTGCCGCTGAATCTGGCGAATACCCGCATTGATGGTCGGATTTTCCAGCCACTGCGCAGGTGAAGACTCGTCCTGAACCTGATGACGAAAGCCGCGCAGCAGCGGGTGTGAAATCGCCTCCAGATCCCGTTGCAGTGCGGGTGATGGCAGATCCACCCAGCCGGTCACGGCATGCACAAAGTCGGTTTGCTCTGCGATCTCCAGCAGCCAGCGGGTTTCCTGCACAGAGGAACAGGCCTGAACCAGAACCGTGCCCTGAATATCGTGACGTTGTAACGCAGGCCGCAATATCTCCGGCAATAAATCCTGTTTCAGCACCGCCATGTCATCGCCTATCCAGCGATAATCCTGCGGGATGTAGCGCCAGAAATGCTGGTGGCTGTCGATTCGCATCATCGGCGTTCTCCTTGCTGCTTTTTCGATCATTAAGGTCAGGTGTGATGGCGGTATCTTTCGATCGACGCCTGATGCATCTCAATGGAGAATCCCGGTGCCTGCGGCGGCATATAGGCCGCGCCCCGGACGTCGCACGGATGCACAAAATGCTCGTGAAGATGGTCAACGTATTCGATGACGCGGCCTTCGTGCGTACCTGCGATGCACAGATAATCAATCATCGACAGATGCTGCACGTATTCGCATAACCCGACGCCGCCCGCGTGCGGACACACCGGCAGATTGTATTTGGCCGCCATCAGCATCACCGCCAGCACTTCGTTGACGCCGCCCATGCGGCAGGCATCAATCTGCACCACGTCGATGGCTTCGCGCATAATGAACTGCTTGAACATGATGCGGTTCTGGCACATTTCGCCGGTGGCGACTTTAACCGGTGCAACGCCCTGACGGATTTTGCGGTGGCCTTCGATGTCGTCCGGGCTGGTCGGTTCTTCGATAAACCAGGGGTTGGCAAAGGCGAGGGCGTTCACCCAGGGGATGGCGTCGTTGGTTTCCCATACCTGATTGGCGTCGATCATCAGTTTGCGGTCCGGGCCGATCACTTCGCGGGCGATGCGCACACGGCGGATGTCGTCTTCCAGGTCGCGCCCGACTTTTAGTTTCAGATAATCGAAACCGGCGTCGACCGCTTCCTGACATAAACGGCGAAGTTTATCGTCGGGATAGCCGAGCCAGCCCGCTGACGTGGTGTAGCACGGGTAGCCTTCCGCCAGCAGTTTCTCCGTGCGCCGGGGTTTGTTGTCGGCACGTTGCTGCAATAAGGCCAGCGCTTCCTGCGGCGTGATGCAGTCGGTGATGTAACGAAAATCGATGCAGCGCACCAGCTCTTCCGGTGACATATCCGCCACCAGTTTCCACAGCGGTTTACCGGCGGCTTTGCTCCATAAATCCCACACCGCGTTAACCACCGCGCCGGTCGCCAGGTGGATTGCGCCTTTGTCAGGACCAATCCAGCGCAACTGGCTGTCGCTGGTGAAATCGCGCCAGAACTGGCCCATATCGGCGGTAATGTCCGCCAGTTCGCGGCCCACGATCAGATGTTCCAGCGCTTTAATCGCCGCACAGCAGATTTCATTGCCGCGCCCGATGGTGAAGGTCAGGCCGTGGCCTTTCAGCGCCTGAGTGTCAGTGTCTAAAATCACATACGCGGCGGAATAATCCGGATCCGGGTTCATGGCATCCGAACCGTCCAGCGCCAGCGAGGTCGGGAAACGCACATCTTCAACACGTAAAGCGGTAATCGTTGTCATCGCAAAATTCCTTTAGCTGTAAAGGGTTATGCCTGCACTGTCTTCTGGCGCTGCTCACCCAAACCTTCAATCCCAAGCCGCATCACCTGACCGGCTTTCAGGTACACCGGCGGTTTTTGCCCCAGTCCGACGCCCGGCGGTGTGCCGGTAGAAATGATGTCACCGGGTTGCAGGCTCATGAAGTGGCTGAGATAACTGATGATTTCGGGGATCTGGAAAATCATGGTGCGCGTATTGCCGTTCTGCCAGCGCTTGCCGTCAACTTCCAGCCACAGATTCAACTGGTGCGGGTCAGGGATTTCATCCGCTGTCACCAGCCACGGACCGGTCGGGCCGAATGTGTCGCAGCCTTTACCTTTGTCCCAGGTGCCGCCGCGTTCAATCTGGAATTCGCGCTCAGAGACATCGTTGATCACGCAGTAACCGGCGACGTGCGACATCGCATCGGCTTCGCTGATATAGCGCCCGCCGGTGCCGATCACCACACCGAGTTCCACTTCCCAGTCGGTTTTGACAGAATCACGCGGGATCTCCACGTCGTCATTTGGCCCGACCATCGCGCTGGTCCATTTGCTGAAAACCACCGGTTCTTTCGGGATCTCCGCGCCGGTTTCGGCGGCGTGGTCGGCGTAATTGAGGCCGATACAGATAAATTTCCCCACCTTGCCGACACAGGCACCCAGACGTGGTTCACCGCCGACCAGTGGCAGCGTGTGCGGATCGAGCTGGCGCAGTTTATCCAGCGTTTCAGGCTGCAGAAATTCGCCGCTGATGTCGGCAATATGTGCGCTGAGATCCCGCAACGTGCCGTTGTCATCCAGCAGGCCGGGGCGCTCAGAACCTGCGTTGCCGTAACGTAATAATTTCATGGGTCAGTGTCCTTCTGTGAAAGTCAGATCGGTGAAAATCAAATGTTTAAAGCCGCTGGCGTGTCAGTTGCTCCAGCCGCCGTCAATAATTTGAACCGTGCCGGTGGTGTATGAACTGGCGTCGGAAGCCAGATACAGCGCAAGCTGGGCGATTTCTTCGGTTTTACCGATGCGCCCGATCGGCTGGCGGGAAACAAACGCCGCGTACACCTCGGCTTCGCTGCGGCCTTCGGCCTTTGCCTGTGCCGCGATGCGCTGGCGCAGGGACGGCGATTCCACCGTGCCCGGACAAATCGCGTTACAGCGAATGCCGCGGGTGACGTAATCCGCTGCAACAGAACGGGTCAGGCCAATCACGGCCGCTTTTGAAGCGCTGTAAGCAAAGCGGTTCGGCACACCTTTGATGCTGGAGGCGACGGAAGACATGTTGATCACTGAACCGTGGTTGCGCTCAAGCATGGCGGGCAGAAAAGCGCGGATCATGCGGAACATCGCGGTGACGTTAAGATCGAGCGCAAACTGCCATTCGCGTTCGGTGCAGGTCAGGATATCGCCGCTGTGCACCACGCCGGCGCAGTTGAACAGCACATCGAGCGCGCCGGTTTCTTCTGCCAGCGCAGCAATCGCCTGCGGGTCGGTCACATCAAGCAGACGCGGGGTGATGCCGGGAATATTGTGTAATGCGTCGATGTTGATGTCGGTGGCAATCACCTCTGCGCCTTCACGGGCAAACAGCGTGGCGGTGTTGAAACCGATGCCTTGTCCGGCGGCGGTGATCAGAACTTTTTTCCCGGCCAGGTTCATAACAATTCTCCCTAAAAGGTGCTTTAAAGGCCTAATGGTCAGGCCATTGGAGGTGAAAAAAACGCGTTAAACGCAGTGCTTTTTGTTAAGATGTTCGGCAAGCTTCTGCTTAAAACGCCATTTCGGTTAACCAATTTTTTACATGCATAAAACAAATCAGCAAGATTTTTGTCCGGAAAATGCTAGCTGAATCACTTAATGAGAATTGACCTCAGGTGTCCGATGCCGATAAAAAAATTAGAAAATCCCAGAATATACAGGCAGATAGCTGACCAGCTTAAAACGTTAATTGATAACAAAGAATTTCCGCCCGGCAGCCGTCTTCCGGCCGAGCGTGAACTGGCGAGTCAGTTACAGGTCAGCCGCGCGTCGGTGCGTGAGGCGCTGATTGCGCTGGAAGTGATCGGGCTGGTGGATGTGCGGGTGGGAAACGGCGTCATTGTCCGTCAGCAACCTGCCGTTCCGGTCACGCCTTCACAGGAGCCGGTGATGTCGCAGGCGGGGCGTAATCAGTGGGCGGATGTGGATGATGAGCTGAATATTGAGCTGGATTTTACGGCTGAACTGCCACCGTTTTCGCTGTTGCAAACCCGTCGTCTGATAGAGCCGGAAACCGCCGCGCTGGCGGCAAGAAATGCCACTGACGCCGAACTTGCGGCGATCAGGCAGGCATATGAACAAAACTGTCGCGATAACCGCAATGGCTCGGCAACGCATCCCGGCGACCGGTTGTTCCATATCCGTATTGCGCAGGCCAGCGGAAATCCGGCTTATGCCTTCATCATCGCCCACCTGCTCGGCCACCGTTATGGCACCATGTTCCGCAGCCTGCAATTACACTACACGCCGCAGGACATGCCGCACCGTTCTGAGATTGAGCACCTCGAGATCCTGACCGCGCTGGAGGCCCGTGACAGTCGTGCAGCGAAGAAGGCAATGAAGGAACATCTGGATGCGGTGATTAAGATTTTCGGGCAAGGGTGACAACGTTCGCTGCATCTGACATCGTATTTTTAATGCGACTTCATTCCGGCTGCCGTCATCATCATTCTGAATAAGAATGCCACCACGGCCAGTGATAAAACACTCAATGAATAAATGACGATCAGCCAGACGACGCGTTTCCAGAAGGGCTTCTTACTATTAACGGTCATATCCTGCATCAGGAACCTCCGGTGATAACCGGGCGAAATGCGGTCATTTCGCCCGATACTGTTGCGATCAATGGTAGCCTTCGTTTTCCCTGATTTTCCCCCGGAAGACGTAATAGCTCCAGAAGGTATAAATCAGGATCACGGGGATGATGAACACCGCGCCAACCAGCATAAATGCCAGGCTTTTCTCTGACGATGCCGCATCCCAAATCGAGATGGCCGGCGGAATAATATTCGGCCAGATGCTGATCCCAAGCCCCGAAAATCCGAGGAAAATCAGCGCGAGAGTCAGCAGAAACGGCATATAGTGCGCGTGACTTTTTATCGCCCGCAAAATTCCCCCGGTACAGGCTAAGACCAGTACCGGCACCGGCAGAAAGGCGATCAGATTCGGCATGCTGAACCAGCGATGAGCAATATCGGCATGGGTCAGCGGCGTCCAGATGCTGATCACACCGGTGATCGCCAGCAGCGTTATCACCAGGGGTTTAGCCAGACGGCACATCTTCTGATGCAGGGCATTTTCCGTTTTCATGATTAACCATGTACAGCCCAGCAGCGCGTAGGCGACCACCAGCCCGATACCACAAAAAATAGGGAAGGGGGCCAGCCAGCTTAACGCTGAGCCGCTATACGTTCTGCCTGTCACCTCAAAGCCATTAAGCACTGCGCCGACGGCCACGCCCTGACTGAAGGTGGCCACGATGGAACCGGCAATGAACGATTTGTCCCAAAACGGACGGTGCTTTTCGGTCGCCTTGAAGCGAAATTCAAACGCCACGCCGCGAAAAATAAGACCGAAAAGCATCAGGGTTAACGGAATGGTGAGTGCATCGGTGATCACTGAATAAGCCAGCGGGAAAGCGCCGTATAAGGCCGCGCCGCCCAGTACCAGCCAGGTTTCATTACCGTCCCACACCGGTGCAACGGTGTTGACCATCATGTCGCGTTCGGTTTTGTCTTTATTGAACGGGAATAAAATACCGATACCCAGATCAAAGCCATCCATTACGATGTACATCAGGTTCGCAAATACGATAATTCCAAACCATATAATAGTGTAATCAATCATATTTTTTACTTCCCTCAGGATTGCTCAGCCCTTCCTGCGCCGCAGACAGCGGACGCGCCGGTGTGTTTGGCTTACCTGGTCCACCGTGAGAAACCTCATCACCTTCACCGGTCACCGGCCCTTTTTTGATAAGACGCATCATGTAAACGTAGCCAATACCAAAAACGGACGAGTACACCAGCAGGAAAGCTAACAGGCTGAGGCTCATGTGCATTTCACCGTGTGCGGAGACGGCATCGCGGGTGCGCTGAACGCCATAAACCACCCACGGCTGACGGCCAATTTCAGTGGTAAACCAGCCCGCAAGCAGGGCAATCAGACCGGAAGGTCCCATCAGCAGCGTGAACCAAAGGAACGGGCGGGACTGATAAAGCCGCTTTTTATAACGCAGCCACACACCCAGCACGCCTGCCGTGATCATCAGCAGACCGAGCGCGACCATGATGCGGAAAGACCAGAAAACTACCGGCGAATAGGGACGATCTTCTTTCGGAAAATCCTTCAGCGCGGGCACCTGTTTTTGCAGGCTATGTGTCAGGATCAGACTGCCCAGATAAGGGATCTCCAGCGCATATTTCGTGCGTTCCTGCTCCATATCCGGGACGCCAAAAAGAATTAACGGTGTGGCTTCCCCGGGCGGATTTTCCCAGTGCCCTTCAATGGCCGCAATTTTGGCGGGCTGATATTCCAGCGTATTCAGTCCGTGGGCGTCACCGACCATTGCCTGAATGGGGGCGACGATCAGCGCCATCCACAATGCCATGGAAAACATTTTCCGAACCGCTGGCGTATCATTGCCGCGAAGCAGGTGCCAGGCACCGGAAGCCCCCACAAAGAACGCACTGGCGAGGAAAGCCGCGATGGACATATGGAACAGACGATAAGGAAATGACGGGTTAAAAATGACCTTAAACCAGTCCGTCGGCACCACGACGCCATTGACAATTTCATAGCCCTGCGGAGTATGCATCCAGCTGTTCGATGCCAGGATCCAAAAGGTGGAGATAAGCGTGCCCAGCGCCACCATACAGGTCGCAAAGAAATGCAGGCCAGGCCCCACCCGGTTCCAGCCGAACAACATCACGCCCAGAAAACCGGCTTCGAGGAAAAATGCGGTCAGCACTTCATAGGTCAGTAAAGGGCCGGTAATGCTACCGGCAAATTGCGAGAATCCGCTCCAGTTGGTGCCGAACTGATAGGCCATCACCAGACCTGACACGACCCCCATGCCAAAGTTAACAGCAAAAATTTTGGACCAGAAATGATACAGATCCCGGTAACTGCGGTTGCCGGTTTTCAGCCACATCCCTTCAAGCACCGCAAGAAAACTGGCCAGCCCGATCGTAATGGCAGGAAATATGATGTGAAAAGACACGGTGAATGCGAATTGTATTCTTGCCAGGTGAAAAGCATCTAATCCAAACATTGCTGACATCCCCTGTGGAGAAAGTGGGACACGTTAATTAAAATTAACATACAGAGTACACTTGTGATTTATACGTGATTAAGATGAAAGGATTGTGCACTGATATTATTTTGCGGGGTAGATACAGTTTGGTGAAAATACACTATAACAGTTCAGGTTATTTTCATTTTTATCATTAAAATTCAATGGGTTAATTGTTGTTTTTTTCGTGAAGCGAAATTGATTTTATTTCCCGCCTGCGCATGATAGAAATTAAAAACATTGTCGCCAGCATGGTGTAGTTTATTGATTTTTAAGGATTTATATTTAATCTGTATTTTTTACTCCGCCGGGAGTAAATTTTATCCCTAAAACGTATATTCAATTTTAATAAAACTGTTATAGCTCAATCCGGTTCAGGGAAATGAACCGGAAATAGTTTTAACATGATGATAAATTGAGTATTCGGATATGATGGTAACAATGTTTATGTGGAATTAATTTTAGCTGTTTTTAGGAATTTACTGAATGTTCATCAGCCTATTTCCCTGACGCTATTCGTGCTGGAGGGACGGGGTTTCTGCGCCGTCACCGGACAGGCCAACCCTGACGCACAAGGCAATGATCAGCGCAGCACTTAACATCACAATACCTGCCGTGATAAATACCCCGGAGATCCCACCCAGTCCGAACATGACGCCTCCCAGTGCCGCACCGGCCGCGATAGAAGATTGCACGGCAGCCACCACCATGCCTCCTGCGCTCTCAGCCTGATCGGGCACCGAGCGGGTTACCCAGTTTGACCAGGCGACGGGGACACCGCCGAATGCCAGCCCCCACAGCAAAACCAGCAGCGTGAGTCCGGTGATCTGAACGGGCAGTAATATCATCCCCAGCGCCGCGATACCGACTAAACAAGGCATCACAATCAGCGTCAGGCGAAGGCTGTAAGTCATTATCCATCCGGCCAGCAATGTGCCCGCAAAATTTGCCACACCGAATCCGAGCAATAGCAGGGCCAGTCCGCCCGCATCTACATGACTCACGCTTTCCAGAGAAGGGCGAATATACGTAAACAGGGCATACTGGCCGGTATGTGCCAGCACGCAGCCGGACATCCCCGTGGCAATGCCGGGACGGCGCAGCAATGTTAAGACTGATGCTATATGTGTAACCTGACGGGGCGCCATGCGCGGTAATGTGAACCACTGAAAAGCAAGAGTGACTCCTCCCACCAGAGCCGCGGCAATGAACGCGCTGCGCCAGCCATAGAGTTCACCGAGAAAGCTTCCCAGCGGCACGGAAACGACGGTTCCCACCGCAATACCACTGAAGATAACCGACAGTGCCCGCGGCACGAGTTTCTCCGGAACCAGCCGCATCGCAACCGCTGCGGCCATACTCCAGAATCCGCCCAGCGCGACGCCAAGCAGGATCCGCATCACCAGCAACACGGCAAGGCTGGAGGAAAGGGCGACCAGCAGGTTTGAGGCGATCATCAGCACAGTAAAACTTAACAGAACGGTTCTGCGGTCAAGCTTACGGGTCAGGCCCGGTACCAGCAGTCCGGCGAACAGCGCGATAACCGCGGTGACCGTCACCGCCTGACCGGCCAATGCTTCCGTCACCTGCAGGTCTGAGGCCATGGGCGTTAACAGGCTGGCTGGCAGGTATTCTGCTGTTAACAAACCGAACACGCCCATGGTGAGGGAGAAGACTGCCATCCATGCTGGCGGAGCCTGTTGTACATCTTGTTGGGTCGCGGGCGCTGAGCCCTCTGTTTTATGATTCATTTCAAATGTTCCTGAAGATTAACGTAGCGCAGAGTCTAGGCAGGATGGTTGAGATGATCTATGATTCGAAATCCTTGTTTTTTGACTATTACTCCTGAAATGACCCAGCACGATCCCTTTGCCCTTTCTTCTGACCTGATCAGTGAACTCCTGACAGGAATGCGTCTGCGTGGTGTGCAATATCGCCGCATCCAGACCGGCTCTGAATTTGGCATGGCGTTCAAACCGAGGCCCGGACATGCTTATTTTCACTATCTTGCCGTCGGTTCCGCTGTTCTTAAAACCGGGGATGGCGCGCTCCATCCATTGTCTGCCGGTGATGTCATTTTTATGCCGCACGGAATGGCACATCAGCTTCTTTCTGAACCCGGCCATACCGCTCAGGACATTGACGACTTCGATGTCGCCCCATTAGGGGAAGCCGTGAGTGGTGTGGATACCTGCCCGAGCAGGGATACGATACCGGGCGCGATTCTTTTTTATGGCTGCATGGCGTTTGATCTGGGCGGAATGCAAAGTCTGGGTAAACTGATGCCGGAAACCATGGTGGCGGATGCCAAAGGCGAACGCTATCCCGGACTGTTGCCGGTGATGGATTCGATGAAACGTGAAATATGCTCCGGCCGCATCGGCTTTGCAGGCATTCTGGCCCGGCTTGCGGAAGTTGCCGCGGCAATGATTGTTCGCGGGTGGGTGGAATGTGGATGTGAAAATGCCTCAGGCATTGCCGCTGCATTGCGGGAACCCCGGCTGGCTAGGGCAATTCTGGCGCTGCACCGGCATCCGGGCAGGAACTGGACCGTCGCGGAGCTGGCGGCAGAGTCGCACATCTCGCGCTCGGTTTTCGCCGCGCGTTTTCAATCGATGATTGGTGTATCGCCGTTGCGTTACGTGACGGAACTGCGCATGCAACTCGCCACGCAGTGGCTCTCAGACAGCAAGATTTCTATCGAGAACGTGGCATTTCGTCTGGGTTATACCTCACAGGCTGCGTTTAGCCGGGCTTATAAGCGCATTACCGGGCAATCGCCCGGTGTCAGCCGTTAATTGCTGTGAGTCATCGGGGCATAAAGAATATTCCCTCAGGCTGCTTCGGGATAAGCCAGAAGCAGCCTGTATACGTCATCAGCGGGAGCTGTTGCTCTCCAGAAACTCCCCGACGCATTTCATACAGGCTTCCCGTTCCTCGACGTGTGGCATGTGGCTCGAATTCTCGAAAATCACCCATTCAGCGCCTTTGATTAAATCCGCGAACGGCTGCACCACGTCGGGAGCGGCTTCATCGTAGCGGCCGGAAATCAGCAATACCGGCACGTTAATGGCGGGCAGGCGGTCGATCACCGTCCAGTCTTTCATGCTGCCAATGACATGGAATTCAGTCGGGCCGTTCATGGCGAGGTACACCGTCGGATCCTCGTCCATCGCCGCAAAGGTACGTTTTACCTCCTCCGGCCACGGATCGAGACGGCAGACATGGCGGGCATAGAATACCTGCGACGCCGCTTTGTATTCTGCGCTGTTGAGGGTTCCGGCGGCTTCATGTGCCAGTAAGGTTTCCTGAACCTCCGGCGGCAGTTCGCTGCGCAGGCGGGCGGCGGCCTGCAACCAGAGTTCCATCGAGGCCGGTGAATTGGCGATGACCAGCGCTTTCAGGCCAGGAGGTTGCATGACGGCGTGTTCGGCACCGAGCATGCCGCCCCAGGACTGGCCGAGCAGCGCGTAATCTTTTTCAATGCCCAGATGGCGCAGCAAATTATCCAGTTCCGCCAGAAAGAACGAGGGCTGCCAGAAGCCGGCGGGTTTGTCGGGAAGGTGCGTCGAGCGGCCATTACCAATCTGATCGTAGTGGATCACCGCGCGGCCGGTTCCGGCGATATCGCGGAAGGCATCAACGTAATCATGGGTGCAGCCGGGGCCGCCGTGAGCAATAACCAGCGGAGTCTTGCCGTTGTGTAAATCGCCACAGATGCGGTACCAGGTCTGGTATTCCTGAAACGGCGCATAGCCTTCAGTGATGTTGTACATTTTGTTTCCCCTGTCGGTGAATAATAACCACAGGGTAAACATCGGGGCGGCGTTGAACAGCTAGTAAAAAAGATAGAAAACAGGGCAGATTAACTGTCGAGTAAACGGTAATGCATCGCGCGAACCACGGCCTGCACACGGTTACTGGCCCCCAGTTTGCGGGCGGCGGTATTGAGATGGAGCGTGACGGTGGCAATCGACCGGTTGAGTTTGCGGGCGATCTCTTTGGCGGTTAAGCCTTCTGCCGCCCACGTCAGACATTCGCGTTCGCGCTTGCTTAAGCGCACGTGGCGACAGGTGAGAATGCTGCTGTCGAACAGCGGAAACACGCACTCCTGAAAGGTCAGCGCCAGCAGGCTCAGTTCGGCCAATACATCATGAATATCCAGCTCATGTCCCGCACCGGTGTGAATGCCGGTGACCGTCACAAATCCACCATTTGGCAAATGCAACGGCACCGTCGCGCCGCTCGGCATGTTGTTATCGCACATGTAATGGGTGACCGGTTTGTTGAGGTCACTGAGGCGGTTTTGCAGCGAGGTATTGTCCGGGCGCTGATAAGACCAGACAAACGGTGCGCAGCTTTCGAGAGCGTAATGCTGCACCGGATCGACCTGATAATACCCGTTCTCCAGCCATAACCGCTGCATGTCGCCGGGCACATTACACATCCGCAACAGCGACGGTGTGATCAGCTCGCCCTCAAGCGAACGCGGTACCGGCGTGTAGTCGTAAATCAGGGCGTCAAACCCCAGGCGCGAGGTCTGAGCGAAAAGCTGATCAAACGCACCATCAACGGTCGTTTCCCGCAAAGACACTGCACTCTCTTGCACCGCGAGCTTCATGAATTTATCTCCGCATCACTGTTTGCCAGTCTGAATGGGCTGATCGGGCACCGGTTTTGCTCAATCTCACCTGGTAAGGAAAATTTATGCAATCGCGGTGCCACATCGCTGACGGTGCAAACCTAGTATTTTTGCTAACTACCGGCGCGGCCTGACTGCGGATAACGTAAAGCCACAGGGGAAAAGACTCTCGCTCTGCACCAGAAACTGTCATTAAGAGGATTGTCATGCACCGTTACCGATTTTTGCTCTGGCGACCGCTGCAACTGCTGCCGGTGTTGCTGGGGATAAGTATTCTGACTTTCGTGATGGTGCGCGCCATACCCGGCGATCCGGCGCGGATCCTGCTTGGGGTACGCAGCACACCGGAAGCCATCGCCCGAATCCGGGTGCAGTACGGACTGGATCTGCCGGTCTGGCAGCAATATCTCTATTTTCTGCGCAACCTGTTTCATGGCGAGATGGGCAAGTCACTGATTTACCGTGTGGATACGTTAACGCTGATCATGTCGCGTATTGAGCCAACCCTGTATCTGGTGCTCGGCAGCGTGCTGCTGGCGATGCTGTTTACTGTGCCGCTGGCGGCCGGAGCGGCACGACATCGCGGGCAACTGGCGGATCAGGTGATCCGTTTACTTTCTACTATCGGCCTCGGATTACCGGCGTTCTGGCTGGCGATCATGATGATTTTACTGTTCAGTCTGTCCCTCGGCTGGTTCCCGGTGTCGGGCTATGGCAGCGATGTCGGCGAGCGTATTCATCACCTGTTTCTGCCGTGCCTGACCGTTGCGCTGGCGCTGTCAGCGGTTCTGACCCGTAACCTGCGCGCCAGTCTGCTGATGGAATTACAGAATGATTACGTCACCGCCGCCCGTGCGCGGGGGCAAAACGAAAACCGTATTTTCTGGCGACATGTGATGCCCAATTCACTGGTGCCGACAGTCAATCTGCTGGCAGTAAATATCGGCTGGCTGATTGGCAGCACGGTGGTAATTGAGAGCGTATTTGCCATTCCCGGTATGGGGCAGTTGCTGGTGAAAGCCATTATCAGCCGTGATTACATGGTGGTGCAGGGTGTGGTGCTGGTGTTCGCCCTGGCGACAGTCATCGTGAACCTGATTGCAGACTTACTGACTGTGGCGCTGGATCCGAGGGTGAAGCTATGAGCATGACCGAAAAGATAGCGACACAACGCATGGGGCATTTTCACCTGCGCGGGTTGCCGCGCCAGCAGGCGTTACGGCTCGGCATGCTGATGCTGAGTGTCTGGGGTCTGATTGCGCTGCTCAGTCCGTGGATCGCGCCGTTCGATCCGATTGCGCAGGATGCATCTGTGACACTGTCACCCCCAACGTTCGCCCATCCGTTTGGCACCGATAACTTTGGCCGCGACATTCTTTCCCGCGTGATGTGGGGGGCACGGATTGATCTGCAAATCTGTCTGATTGGTGTGATTTTTCCGTTTACCTTCGGCACGCTGATCGGCGCGTTTGCCGGATATCTCGGCGGCGCAGTCGATACCTTTTTCATGCGGGTGATAGACGTGGTGCTGGCGTTTCCTTTTCTGGTGCTGATGCTGTCGATCATCGCCATTCTCGGGCCGGGACTGGGCAGTTTTTATATTGCGATGGCGATGGTGGGCTGGGTGTCGTATGCCCGTCTGGTGCGCTCGCAGGTGCTGACGCTTAAACACCGGGATTTCATTCTGGCCGCGCGCAGCCTGGGCTACAGCCATCCGCGTATCTTACTTTTGCATCTTCTGCCCAACGCGCTGACCAGTTCGCTGGTGTTCTCGATGTCCGACTGCGTGCTGGTGTTACTCAGTGGCGCGTCGGTGAGTTATCTCGGCCTGGGCGTCCAGCCGCCGGTAGCGGAATGGGGCGTGATGGTCGCCGAAGGCCAGAGCTTTATTACTACGGCGTGGTGGATAACCACCTTCCCCGGTTTGGCGATTGTGGTGCTGGCGATGAGTTTCAGCCTGCTGGCGGACGGACTGGGTGACAAACTGGGGGAACGGCCATGACGTTAATGCAGGTTTCCGGCTTAACCATTGAAGACCGGCAAGGTGTGGCGCTGGTGGACAGACTCTCGCTGACATTGAATGCGGGCGATATTCTCGGGCTGGTCGGCGAAAGTGGCTCCGGCAAAACCCTGAGCTGTCGCGCCATGATGCGTCTGCTGCCCGGTGAAGGGCTGCATATTCGCGCCGGGGAAATCCGCCTCAATGGCACCGATTTACTGACGCTGAACGATAAACGCATGACGGCCATTCGCGGGCGGGAGATCGGCATGATTTTCCAGAATCCGGCCAGCCATCTGAATCCGGTGATGACCATCGGTCAGCAGATTGCTGAAAGCCGCCGTCTTCATTTTGGGGCCAGCCGCCGTGAAGCGCAGAGTCAGGCGGTGGAACTGCTGCGTCAGGTCGGTATTCCGGATCCGCAGCGACGGGCAGATAACTATCCGCACGAGTTTTCCGGCGGCATGCGTCAGCGGGCAATGATCGCCGTGGCGCTGGCCTGCGAACCCAAAATGCTGATTGCTGATGAACCGACCACGGCGCTGGATGTCACGGTGCAGATGCAGATTTTACGTCTGCTCCGCGATCTGCGCGACCGGCTGGGTATCGCGATTATTCTGATCACTCACGACCTTGGCGTGGTGGCGCAAACCTGTGACCGCATTGCGGTGATGTACGGCGGGCGTTTATGTGAAACCGGTGAAAAACGGCCGGTCCTGGCCCAGGCGCAGCATCCTTATACGCGCGGCCTGATTGACTGTCAGCCGGTCAGTGAAGGCGGCAGCGGACGGCTGATCACGCTGCCCGGTCAGCCACCGGTCGCAGCACATTTTCCCAGTGGTTGCCGTTTTCATCCGCGCTGTGCGCAGGCGTCCGCGCTCTGCCGTGAAAATCAACCCGCGATGTCAGCGGGCGGCCACGCAACGGCCTGTCATCATCCGCTGAACCACGGGAGGCACAATGAGTCATTCGTCTGATCTCACGCCGCAGCCGTATCCGCTGCTGGAAGTGGAAGCACTCTCCGTGACATTTCCGGTCTCCGGCTTTGGCCTCAAAAAGCGTCACGTTCAGGCGGTGAACGGTGTGTCCCTGCATATTCACGCAGGCGAAACGCTGGGGCTGGTCGGTGAATCGGGCAGCGGAAAAAGTACCCTCGGGCGGGCGATGTTGCAGCTGGAAAATGCCAGCGCCGGACGGGTTCGTTTTAACGGGCAACTGATTACCGACGGCATGAAACCTGACATTGCCCGTCTGCGACAGCAAACCGCGATGATTTTTCAGGATCCGTTTTCCTCACTCAACCCGCGCCAGACGATTGGCGAAAGTATCGGCGAGGTGTTGCGGGTACACAACAAAGTGGCGAAAGCGGAGATCCCGGCGCGGGTCAGCACGCTGCTGACGCTGGTTGGCCTCAGCCCGGAACATGCCACGCGCCGTCCGCAGGCGCTGAGCGGTGGACAATGTCAGCGCGCCGGCATTGCCCGGGCGCTGGCTATCGAGCCACGCCTGATTGTCGCTGATGAATGTGTTGCGGCGCTGGATGTGTCGATTCAGGCGCAGATCATCAATCTGCTGATGGATCTGCGCGAAAGCATGGGGCTGGCGATCTTATTTATTGCCCATGATCTGGCGATTGTGCGCCGCCTGTGTGACCGCGTGGCGGTGATGTATCTCGGACGTATTGTCGAAAGCGGGCCGACGCAAACGGTGTTTAATGCGCCGCGCCATCCGTATACCGCCGCGCTGGTAGCGGCAATCCCTGAAATCGACCCCGACCGGCCGCTGCCGGAGCATCCGTTACAGGGAGAACCACCCAGCCCGGTTTCGTTGCCTGCGGGCTGCGCTTTCCATCCACGCTGTGCCTTTGCGCTGCCTGAGTGCAGGCACGGTGCGGCACCTGAAACCCGGCATATTGCCGACCATGCCTTCGCCTGTGTTCTTGATAACCACAAAAGCGACGGGATCAATCCGATGACTGAAGGAATGTTACATGAAGCAAAAGCATTTTAACGTTGTGGCCGCCGGGGTGCTGCTGGCGTTGAGTCTGGTCAGCGAAATGGCGCAGGCTGCGGGGGTACTGACCATCGGCCGTCGTGAAGACAGCACCACATTTGACCCGATCAAGTCGGCGCAAAACGCCGATAACTGGGTGTTCTCCAACGTGTTCGATCCGCTGGTGCGCGTTGACAATACCGGCACCAAACTGCTGCCGGGCCTGGCTGAAAGCTGGACGATTTCGCCGGACGGTAAAACCTATACGCTGAAAATGCGCGACGCGAAATTCTCTGACGGCACACCGGTGACCGCCTCTGATGCTGTGTTCAGCCTGACGCGTATCCGTGATGACGCCGGATCGCTGTGGAAGGATTCATACAGCATTATCGATACGTTGAAAGCCCCCGATGCCCATACGCTGGTGATCACCCTGAAAACGCCGTCGGCAGCATTCCTTTCTCAACTGGCACTGCCGAATGCCTCGGTGATTTCGCAGCAGGCGCTGACCAAACAGGGCGCGGATGATTTTGCCGAACACCCGGTGGGTTCCGGCGCGTTCAGCGTGAAAGAGTGGACGCGCGGTGAGAAAGTCGAACTGGTGAAGAACCCGTACTACTGGGACGCCGCAAAAGTGAAACTCGATGGCGTCGAGTGGCTGACGCTGCCGGACGACAATACCCGCATGCTGAAAGTGCAGGCCGGAGAAATTGACGCGGCACTGTCGATTCCGTTCTCGCGCATTTCATCGCTGCAAAAAGACCCGAAACTCGCCGTCGAACTGGATACGTCAACCCGTGAAGATCACCTGCTGATCAACCATTCTCACGGTGACCTGGGCAAAGTGGAAGTGCGTCAGGCGCTGGACTTCGCCATCGATAAAAAAGCCATTATTGATACCGTGACGTTTGGTTACGGCAAAATCGCCAACTCCTACATCCCTGATGGCGCGCTGTATCATTACGCTGACAACCTGCAACGCCCGTACGACCCGGAAAAAGCCAAACAACTGCTGGCCGCCGCCGGAGTGAAAAATCTGACCCTGAAATATCTGGTGAATGCCGGTGATGAAGTGGATGAACAGATTGCGGTATTGCTGCAACAGCAACTGGCAAAAGCCGGGATCACTGCCAACTTGCAGAAAGTGGATCCGAGCCAGAGCTGGGACATGTTAGTGGCGGGGGACTATGACATTTCGGTGATGTACTGGACGAACGACATTCTCGACCCTGATCAGAAAACCACCTTTACGCTGGGCCATGACTCGAACATGAATTACATGACGCGTTATCACAATGACAAAGTGAAAGCGCTGGTGGCCGCCGCGCGGGTGGAGATGGATCCGAAGAAGCGTGAACAGATGTACATCGATTTGCAGAAAATGGCGAAAGCCGATGTGAACTGGATTGATCTGTATTACAGCCCGTACCGCAACGTGACCCGAAAAAATATCAAAGATTTCCACCAGAACCCGTTAGGGCGCTTCACACTCGAGGAGACGGTGAAAGAATAAGAAATCCTGCACCAGGGAGATAATAAGAAAGTTGAGACAAAAGTCTGTTTTGCCCTTTTTAGCCCGCTTCCGAGCGGGCTTTTTTATTGCCTGTAAATCTGACGTTTTCCCCCGTTACATCTTCAACGCTTCATCAACTGCCAGGCAGATGCTGCTTGATTTTGAGCGGTTGCTCAAGTACCTTGCTGGCCTTGAGCGTTTGCTCAAAATCTATCTGAGGCACTTTTTATGTTCGTCAATAACCGCTGGCTGATACTTGCGATTGTCACCAGTACACTCTTTTTGATCATCATTGATATGACCGTGTTGTACACCGCTTTACCGCGTCTGACGCAGGCGCTGGGCGCCACGGCATCGGAAAAATTATGGATAGTGAATGCCTATCCGCTGGTGGTCGCCGGTCTGTTACCGGGCGCGGGAATGCTCAGTGACCGCATCGGACACAAAAATCTTTTTATGAGCGGGCTGCCGGTATTTGCGTTCGCTTCCCTGTGCGCGGCGTTTTCTGCCAGCGCTGAAATGCTGATCGCCTCCCGCGTTTTCCTGGCGATTGGCGCGGCGATGATGATGCCTGCGACGCTGGCAATTGTGCGCCACGTATTTACCAACGAACGTGAACGTGCGCTGGCGATCGGCATCTGGTCGGCGGTGGCTTCCGGCGCTGCGGCGCTCGGGCCGGTCATTGGCGGTGTGCTGCTGGAATATTTCTGGTGGGGCTCGGTGTTCCTGATCAACGTGCCGATTGTGCTGGCCGTTTTCCCGTTTGCACAGGCGCTGATCCCGCGCGGTGAAGGTAATAAACAACGTCCGTGTGATTTTGCCGGTTCTGCGCTGGTGATGGCGGGGCTGGTGGGCGTGATTTACGCGCTGAAAGAGCTGAGCCAGATTAATTCGTCGTGGCTGGTGATCATGGGTTCTGCGGCCGCAGGCGTCCTGTTCCTCGGTTTATTCGTCAGAAGACAAAAACGCGCAGTACAGCCGATGATCGACTTTTCACTGTTCCGCAACCGTGCGTTTGCCTGTGGCGTGGGCGTGGCGATCACCTCAATGATTGCGCTGATCGGTATCGAACTGGTGCTGAGCCAGCGGTTGCAGCTGGTGCTTGGACTGACGCCGTTTATGGCGGCGATGTTTATCCTGCCGATCCCGGTGGCGTCTGCGCTGGCCTCGCCGCTGGCGGGTATGCTGATCCCGCGTGTCGGTGTGCGCAAAATGATGCTCGGCGGCTTCGCGATATCTGCACTCGGCATCGTCATTCACGCCCTGGTCTACGATGGCAGCGCGGTGATACAGCTGATCAGTCTGTTTATTTTAGGTTTTGGCCTTGGTGGCGCAGTGACCGCAGCCTCGACGTCGATCATGCTCAACGCCCCGGAAGACAAGGCCGGAATGGTGGCCGCGATAGAAGATGTGTCGTGGGAAATGGGCGGCGTGCTCGGCGTGACCTTGCTGGGCGGCCTGATGACGGCGGTTTACAGCCGCAGCCTGACACTTCCGCAAGGACTGGTCAGCGGTGAAACGGCGTATGACAGTCTTGATGAAGCCTTGACGCTCGCCGGGCATCTCAGTCCTGAGCATGCTTCGTTACTGACCAGTCTGGCTCGAACCGCATTTGATCAGGCGTTTCTGGCGGTGCTGATTTCTGCGGCTGTGCTGGTGATTACCAGCGTCGTGGTGCTGAAAATCGTGCTGCGTAAGTCCGTGGGCACACGCCAGGCTTCCTGATAAAATGCCGGTCTGAGCAACTGCTCAATGCCAGTACAGGATAAATTATGAAAGAAAACCGGGAAGCGTTAAGGGCTAAAATTCTTGACGGAGCCATCAGTCTCTTTATCGAAAAGGGGATTGAAAAAGTCACGACGCGCGAGCTGACGGAGTACGTCGGGATTTCCCGCAGCCACATTTATCATTATTTTCCTGACTGGCAGACGCTGTGCGTTGAAGCGCTGTCGGTGGTGATGATGGCGGAGCTGAAAGAGTTTTCCGCTGAAATTTCACCGCTTGAGCCCAAAGCAAAATTACACACGCTGGTGTGCAATTATCTGCCCGATACGCAGGGCGATATCTGGCAGTTGTATGGTTCGCTGTGGCAACTGGCGGCGCATAATGAGGCTTACGCCGAACTGGCGCGGCTGATGGTGCATAAGTGGCTGGCGCTGCTGGCCGACATTATCCGCGCCGGGATCGACAGCGGCGTGTTCCGCCCGACCGATGCCGGACGCGTTACCCGCCAGTTGTCTGCCATCATGAATGGCTATTCCGATCAGCTGATCGTCATGCCTTCCGCCGCCGCACGTCAGGAAGCGATGGACGATATTCTCGATTTTATCGGGCGGGTGCTGGAGAAATAAAAAAGGGAGAGGGTATAGCAGAGTTGTCTGCTAAACCCCCTCCCAGCCTCCCCCTTCGCAGGGGGAGGAGCAAGGCAAACCGACCCTTAATCTCCCGATGCTGAGGAAGACAGCGCCCGGCTCCCTCCCCTGCGAAGGGGAGGGTTGGGGTGGGGTATTACAGCAATTTTAGGGAGTTGAAGCTTGCTTCGACATTGCGTGCACCAGCAAAATTCCTCCCAATCGTTTTCATTTAATGACTTCTCATTCCTGCCGCAAACATCAGCAGATGAAACACCGATGCCACAACAAATAACGCCAGCACGCTGCCGCCCCAGATGACGGCCATCCAGCCGACACGCTTTAAGAACGGGGCTTTAGTGATGTTGCTGTCATCCATTTTTCTGATGAGATTCATAACGCGATTCCTCAGTGATAACCCTGATCCGGTGTGACTTTCCCGCGGAACACGTAGTAGCTCCAGAAGGTGTACACCAGAATGATCGGGATGATGAACAGGGCGCCGACCAGAATAAAGCCCTGGCTTTGCGGCGGTGAAGCCGCTTCCCAGATAGAAATGGACGGCGGAATGATGTTCGGCCAGATGCTGATCCCCAGACCGGTATAGCCGAGGAACACCAGCGCCAGCGTCAGCAGGAACGGCGCGTGATGCGCATTTTTGCTGATGGCGCGATACATCCACGCGGAGACCAGCACCACCAGCACCGGTACCGGCAGGAACCAGTAAAGATTAGGGCGCGAGAACCAGCGGGTGGCGATATCGCTGTGGGTCAGTGGCGTCCACAGGCTGACTGCAAGCGTCACCAGCAGGAATACCAGCAACAGGGGTTTAGCGATTTTGTGCATCGCTTCCTGCAATTCGCCTTCGGTTTTCATAATCAGCCAGGTGCAGCCGAGCAGGGCATAAGCCACCACCAGCGCAAAACCACAGAACAGCGTGAACGGCGTCAGCCAGTCCAGTGCGCCACCGGCATAAGTCCGGTTCACCACCGGAATTCCGTTGATCACCGCGCCCAGCACCACGCCCTGACAGAAGGTGGCGATCACCGAACCCCAGATGAAAGATTTGTCCCACACGTGACGTTTGGCCGGACTGGCTTTGAAACGAAATTCAAAGGCTACGCCACGGAAAATCAGACCGAACAGCATCAGGGTCAGCGGGATAGTCAGTGCATCCAGAATCACCGAGTACGCCAGCGGGAATGCGCCATACAATGCCGCACCGCCGAGCACCAGCCAGGTTTCGTTGCCGTCCCAGACCGGCGCAACGGTGTTCATCATCACATCACGGTCGTGTTCTTTTTTCACCAGCGGGAATAGCAGGCCGATACCCAGGTCGAATCCGTCCATCACCACATACATCATCACGCCGAAGATGATGATCAAAAACCAGATCAGCGGTAAGTCGATACCCATTATCAAGCTCCCTTATTTTCGTCAGTCAGTGATTCTGAAATCGCAGACAGCGGACGCGCAGGCGTGCGGTGCTGGCCCGGACCACCGTGATCAACACTTTCACCTTCGTGCGCCTGCGGACCCTTGCGGATCAGACGCATCATGTAGCCGTAACCGACACCAAACACCGAACAGTAAATGACGATGAACAGGATCAGGCTGACGCTCATCTGGATGACGTTATGGTTAGATACCGCATCTTTGGTACGCAGCAGGCCATAAACTACCCACGGCTGACGCCCCATTTCCGTGGTGATCCAACCCGCCAGCAACGCCAGCAGACCGGAAGGCCCCATCAGGAAAGCAAAGCGCAGGAACGCTTTAGAGGTATACATTTTGCCGCCACGGCGCAGGATCAGGCTCAGCACCCCCAGCAAAATCATCAGCATGCCGAGACCGGCCATGATGCGGAAGGTATAGAAGATGACGGAAGAGTTCGGGCGGTCTTCTTTCGGGAAGGATTTCAGCGCCGGGATCTGATGCGTCAGGCTGTGCGTCAGGATCAGGCTGCCCAGATACGGGATTTCAATCGCGTAACGGGTTTCTTCACGGTTCATATCGGGATAGCCGATCAGCACCAGCGGGGAAGGTTTGTTGTCTTTATTTTCCCAGTGGCCTTCGATGGCCGCGATTTTAGCGGGCTGATATTTCAGGGTATTCAGGCCGTGCGCATCGCCCAGGAATGCCTGAATTGGCGAGACGATCAGCGCCATCCACATTGCCATCGACAACATGGTGCGAATGGCTGGCGTATCGCGACCGCGCAGCAAATGCCATGCCGCAGCAGAGCCCACGAAGAAGGCAGACGCCAGAAACGCGGCGGTGGTCATGTGCATTAAGCGGAACGGGAAGGACGGGTTGAAGATAACCTTCATCCAGCTGACCGGCACCACCAGGTTGTTAACAATCTCGTAGCCCTGCGGGGTTTGCATCCAGCTGTTGGAAGCGAGGATCCAGAACGTCGACATCAGTGTGCCGAGCGCCACCATGCAGGTAGAGAAGAAGTGCAGGCCCGGTCCGACGCGGTTCCAGCCGAACAGCATCACGCCGAGGAAGCCAGCTTCAAGGAAAAATGCAGTTAGCACTTCGTACGTCAGCAGCGGACCGGTAATGCTGCCCGCGAATGACGAGAACATACTCCAGTTGGTGCCGAACTGGTAAGCCATCACCAGACCGGAGACCACGCCCATACCGAAGTTAACGGCAAAGATTTTCGACCAGAAATGATACAGGTCGCGATATGCCTCTTTTTTTGTTTTCAGCCACATGCCTTCCAGAACAGCCAGAAAACTGGCAAGCCCGATAGTAATAGCGGGAAAAATGATGTGAAAAGAGACGGTGAAGGCAAACTGGATCCGGGCCAGTTCTAGCGCATCAAGACCAAACATAACAACCTCTTTTGTGTGTCAGGTTACCCTTCCAAACAGCAATACCGGTACGGGAACCGGCGATGTATGACATTCGCAGGTGAAGTCATGAATGAAAGGGTGGGACTGCCGGGGTTTTGCGAGAAACCGATTTAAGCACATCGCGCGAAGGGATTAACAGGGACCGTTCCGTGGGGAAATTAGTCGCTGAAACACTTTCAGTACGGGTAAAAAGCAGGGGCGGGAAAACTAAATTCGGAGAAAAGCGGGGGAAGGGAATTAACCACAAAAAGTGAGAGGTCATGTTGTTGCATTGATCTGGATCAAAAAGTTGTGATGTTTTTCAAATGTAATTTCCCTGCATTCGGTAATGGCTTGTTGTGTGCAAAATTGGTAACAAGAAAGTTAAATTTGCAGGAGTGACAGCGCATTCTTATTTTTAATGCAATGTAAATTTATGTCATCGGTTTTGGTGAAAAATGGAGCCGGAAGGTAATTTTTGTAGCATTTTTTTACATTTTAACGGAAGTCTGCCCGGGTGACTGAGGAAAAAAGACGCCCGAAGGCGTCAGGGTAATAAGCCTCCTATCAGCTCAAAAAAGGCATCTTCACTAAACGCCCGCTCTGGCCCGGTGAAGGGATTTGCAGGGCGCCATGTCCAGTCCCTGTTTTCGCCAGCACGCATAAACAACCGGCACAGGACAGTGACGCGACCCTGAACGCAAAGACTGGATTCCACACAGCCTGTGACGCCCTGGCCATATAAATAGACCGGCGTGAATTTCACCTGCCTGTCTTCATAAAACAGCCGTATACCCGGAACGCTGAATGATTTCCCGCCCATCAGACATTCAACCAGTGAGATAGGGGTGCCTTCGATCCGTATACCGGTGCCTTCCAGCCATTCTTCCATGTTTTCCTGCAGCAGGCTGATCCGCTGCCGGAACTCGGCGATATCCGCCTGACCTTTATTTTCAAAAGAGCCAGTGCGAGGTTGGCTGTCTTGTAATTTTTTTAGAAACCGTTCTTTTGCTGACATACTTCCTCTGTAATTTAAGATGGCTGACGTCCGCCGCCACAAACATCAGTCAGTGATCTGCCTGACCATTTTTTTCGGTTGTCGCCGGTAAGTTCTGGAGGAGCAACACATACCTGTTCAGCAACTGCGTGAACTGGTTATCCACTTGCATAATCCGCTGCGGGGATATGCCTTTTTGCTGCTGTTTATCCTGCGCCAGTTTGCGCAGCGATTCTTCGACTGGCGGCGAACTGTTCAGCGCCTGCTGGATGGCAAACACGGAGGATTTTAGCTGCGACACGGTCATATATTTACCGCGTTGTTCATCCAGCCCGTTGAGTTTGTCCGCCAGTTGCTGTAACTGCGTATTCGCCTGTTGCCAGCCATCGAGGTTTTCCAGCGGTATCGCACTGGCGTTAAGCTGTTGTGTCCAGTTTTTTGCCAGTTGTTGAGATGCGGGGTTATCCGGCCAGAGGATTTGCGCCTGTTTTACCAGTTGTGCTCCGGTGTCCTGTGCCCAGCGCGGTGGCAATGCTGCCAGCTGGCGTGTTTGCTGTTGGGTGGCGGCCAGAAATGCCGGTGCCTCGCGGTGGAGCATCTCAGCCTGTTGGTTCTTAAGTGTTTCCAGCGCCTGTGCGTTCAGCGATTTTGGTAATACCGGCAGCGTCGCCATCAGTTGCTCTGCCGTTTGCGGATGATAAAAAGCATCTATCCCGGCTTTAAAACCGGTACCGGCCAATGCCGTCACCACGATACCTGCGATAAACCCTTTCCACTGCACCGGACGTTTCACTGGCGAAGGCGGTGCAATCACCTGCGGTTCGGCAGGTCCGCTCTGCGCAACATACACCCATTGTTCACCGGGTTGCGCGGTCCACTCTTTTTCCGCTTTTTCTGCCGCTGCCGCCGGTAAAACGATTGCTGCATCGCTGGTCGCGTGCATATTCTCCAGCCTGACGGCAGTACCATGCATGAAACTAGTCAGTGCTTCCAGCTGGCTGACGTGTTTCAGTTCAAGGCGTTGCAACACATTGCAAAGCGAAGCGATCAGTTTTTCTGCCTGATAAATCTGCGATAAATCATGATATTCCAGTGACATACCGCGCAATATTTGCTGAAGACGCTGACTCAGACCCGAAAGAATTTCCATCCGCGCGTGCACCGGCTGCGGCCACAGTCCCGGCCACTGACGTGAAATTAATGCCTCGAGGATCGCCAGCCCTTCATTTAATCCCGGCATGCCCGCTAGCCGCGCTCTGGCCTGTGTGTACCAGGAGGCCGTTTGCAGCTCGATACCGTTTTGCTGGAACAGGTTCAGACACAGGTGTTCCACCTTTTTCCAGTCCACATCGGGACGCGCCGGATGGGTTAATTTGCTCAGTTCTTCGCGTAAAACCGCGTAATCAGCCAGCGCACGCGGGTCATCCCCGGTGCGCAACTGGCGGTTTTTGTCTTGGGTTATCATCTTGTCTTACCTGAGAAAGCTTTATTTGGCGGTAAAGTTTGTGCACCCGATTTTTTGGGTGCACATTGACTAGCATTGTAAATTAATAATTATCGCCACCTAAAAATGCGATGCGTTCATTTGTCATTTTTGTCTGACAATCATAAATATTAATCCTGTTTTGAATTGGCGTAATTTCCATATCCGCATCCGATAATTTTCCGCATTTAAGCGCTTTTTCATTCACCCACGCTTGTTGTGATTTCTTCATGGAAGTTTTAATCGAGTCCGGGAGGCTTTTCCAGATATCATTCAGGTTTCGGTCGCTTCTTGCATAGTTATTTTTTGAGTTGGATAATTTTACAGTGAAATTAGAAGTGATGATATGATCTTTATTCACTGCGAGTGTGGACATTTTATATATAGAGTTCTGAATGTAATTAACTCTGCTTACAGATATATCCTTTTTGTTATCAGCCAGACTGAGGCTGTAGGGATAATTACTCCATACAACTTTACCGTTATTCATTTTCCCATTATCTGAAATGATACTGGACAGATACTCCGGGTTGTTTTTTAACACTTCAAGGGTTTCTGGTGGAAGTTGTGCCGCTATTGTTGCACTACAGTTCAGCGTTCCGTCGGTTGTTGATGTTGTTGAGACATTAGAAATCGTCATGGGTATTGAATCTATTTTACTCTGAAATTCCTGGATGTCTTTTTTATAGAATGCTCCGGAGTTGATAATATAATCGTTCTGCAGTTTCGCTCCTGCTTCACTTTTGATGTAATCCTGAACAGCTTTGACAGCATCATCTCTGCCACATTTGAAGTCTTCGCCTCCAAATAGCCCCGCTTGCGCGCTTAAAGAAAATAATGAGGCGGTGGTCAGTAAAAAAATACCTTTAAACATATATAAAAACCCTTTATTAATTTAAATGACCAGACATTGCGCCTGGTTAGCTTTTCCATGCATATGATCTGTTTTATTTAGAGGCTATTTCATGATTGTGGGTTACTCCTCCCTGTTGACATTAAATTTTAAAAAACAGGAATTAAAATATTTTAAATTTGTCACACGTAATTCTGTTGTTTCATATGACGCATCAGCACGCGGCCTTCCGGCATAAACTCTGTTCCGAAGCGCACAAGTCCGAGGTCTTTCAGTTCGGCGTCGAGGGCGTACTCAAGATGCCCCGGCCTGGACTGCGGCAGCAATATCACATTGATTTTTCTCAGGCGGGGTTCGTATTTGAGTAACGTGCCGGAAAGCGTGGTCAGCAGCGAGTGCGCCGTGCCGGGCATCCCTTGCAGGATTTTGCTCATGTCCGGCAAGCCATAATCGGGCAGGTGCGTAAGCGTGCCCGCGCGACAGTTAAGAATGCGCTGCATGTTATCAAGCACAGAGAGGATCACCTGATTCTCTTCGCTGACGTTGTGCAGGTCGAGGCCGCCGGCAAAGTTGCCAGTGAGGATTTCATAAAGAGAGGGGGATTTTGAGTTCATTCGCGGTTAAAGTCCTTTCTTAAGCACAAAGCACTGCCGCGCGCGCAGGATCAATTGAAACCAATCCGGCGAGTAGCGTGTCCATTTCGAGGATGAGTTTTGCTTTATCAGTATCGCCGCGCTGGAATTGCATTCTCAGCAGTTTGAGTCGTCGTGCTTTTACTTCAAACAGCAGGGCCGGCTCCCATTGCTTCAGCGTGAGGCTATTTCCTGTGCTGTCCAGTTCTCCAAGTAAGTGGAGTGCCATTTCATTTTTTCCATATTGTTCAGCAACACGAGCCATGAGCAGCCGTATTAGCCAACGTTGGCGAGGTGTAGTGATCCCCGGGCGAATCTGCAACCAATTGAGTGCAGCTTCAATACCTTCACCGTCTGCCTGCGCCAGTGCTTCGGTTTCAAGCTGAAGAACATCTTCATCGCCACTTGCAGAGACTGCATTGGGTTCAGATTGCCATCGCCCGTCATTGTCCTGAATATCACGAGCGATCCAGCCTGCGGTCACTTCGTCTGCAAAGGGGGTACCGTCACTGTAGGCCAGCGTTTCCAGTCCCGGTAAACGAAGCAGCAATAACCGCAGATCCTGTTCGATAAATTCTGCCCAACTATCATAAGGCGCCCCCGACTTGCTGAGTGCCTGGTGCAAGTACCATTGAATATCCAGCCAGAAATGGTTCACGCCTTCAGTAAACATCCTATCTGCATTTTCCAGTAATTCGCTCCAGCTTTGTTGCAGATACAGGCGTTTGAGTTGGGCACGGTAGTCAGTACGGGGTGGTACCAGGCGAGTACAACCTTTAGCGTCCAGCGGAGGTAGTTGGTCGACGGTGTCCCAGCGTATTGTAGTCATCAAGCGGTGTCCTGATAGCCAGCCTTGTGGCTGGTCTCGCAGGTACTGAGCTAACGCCTTAGCCTGATCGAGTAACTCACGACCAGACTGTATTACCTTTAATGTCGGCATGTCCGGCGAGATGGAGCGCGAATCAGACGTTGCCTGACCGCCGCTATTTTGCGGAACAACGGCATCGAAGCCACCAGACTGAGCCAGTCGGGATTCAAGGGCATCATAAAGACCGCCCAACTGTGGTCGGTTTGCGTCTTCCCATGATGTAATAACGTCTTCAAACAGGGTGAGTGCAGCCAAAATGCGTTCAAACTTTGGCTTATCGACTTCGGGATACAGCGAAAGGCTGTCGAGGACTTTACTTCCTGCCAGCCACTCCATGGCAGCCCGCCTGCTATTTTTTCGTGATGGCAACAACTGGTCGCCATAGCGTGAGACCAGTCCGCTCAACAGCTCCAACCCTTCGGCCAGACCCGATTCGCCGTCGCGATGCAATCGTGCCCAGAGGTAATAAGTGGCCACCCTTACGTCTTTGCATACAGTGGTCAGTAATTTCTCCGCCAGCTGGCATACCAGTTCAGTATCCGCGCCTGAAAGCTTATTAACTTCTTCACGCATACGTTGAAAATCATCGTCATAACCGGGATCTTCACCAGTTGCGTTATCGCTGCTAACCGGGTTTAGCCATTTTTCCCACAGCGCCGTTTGCACTTTGGCCTTTTGCATCAATATATCTGGGTTTTCCTGTGGGCATAGCGCTAACAGGGTGTGTAATGTGGCCATGAGACATTCCTTTTCGTTATGGCATTTTTAATGTGGCGGGGCTGGGAAATACAAATTTCTGGATTAAAAATTGAAACCTTTTCAAACTCTACTTCGGAGTTGAAAACTCCTATTTCAACAATGGCTATTGTTTTTTAGGATGAGCAATAGTCCATACCTGTGGTTTCTTTTCAACGTAGAAAGTAAATCGATGAAAGCTTTTAGTTGGTTAAAGTCTCTTTCTCCGGCCAGTTGTATAATTCTTCCGGTAATCCTTTTGGGAAAAAACCTTCCGGTGGCACATCAATAAATTCGCCTTCAACCCGGCGGATAAGGGTCCAGCCGGTTTTTGCCCACTGAGACTCCAGCCAGCAATATTCCTTTTCACCTGTTTCTGAATCCACCCAGTCACTGCGTCGGGTACCTTGTCTCGCTGAGGCCGGTTTACCATAGTCTTCAGCAATAAAACGTGCGGGTGCACAATCAATATCCGGCAAATAGAATCCTGTCTGGCTGGGAATATCACCTAACTCAATACGTACTGATTGATCTAATTTATACCGAGGAATCGTCTTAGGTAAATCTGATTTATCATACATTGAATTAATATAAGTCAAATCCCCCTCATCCCATGCACCTCTCAGTGAATCAGAAAGTCTATGATCTAATTTTGATGCGATAGTTTCTAACTGGGAAATAACCAAAATTTCTTCTTCAGTCATCCATCCATTCCAAAACTCAACAATACCTTTGCTAATATTGCTCATAGCATGACCGATATCGAATGCTTTGATGTCGTTATGAGTTCGTAGAATATAAGCTTTCATGTAACGTTCTTTCATCGGTCTGATATTAGGCATCACGCGTGACTCCCATACTATATCAGCCTGCTGCCATTGAGGGAGTTTGCGAGTATTAATCGGCATTTCACGTTTATATCTTGCCAGGGCTTCTTCATGGGCATCAATGTAGGCAATAATGGCATCACGGGTTTCGGCATAATGTTCTGCTGAGATAAATTTTTCTAAAAAGTAACATTCCTGCGGATGTAAAATTCCCATTATTGTTTCCTTTAGATTTATCCGCCACGTCCTTGTTAATCACAGTAACCGGTTTAAATCAAAACCGGCTACATGCACAAAAGTCATTTAGCTGTTTATAAAAACGCTGCCCTTATCATCCCGCTCCAGCAGTGACC
>NZ_JABAED010000035.1:0-44080 GCF_023701875.1 Rahnella sp. CG8 | reverse complement strand
ATCGGGCTGCCGTGGGCATCAGCGGGAGCCATCCCGGGTCATCTGAAGCATTTTTACAGCAACGCAGCGATGCTAAAGCTGCCCTCGAGGCGTGAGCGTGAATATGCGAGGGAAGTGAGAGAAAAAAGGTCAAAATATCCCTTAAAAAACAATGCCGGTCACCTTAAGTGACCGGCATTAACTCCGGAGGTCGCCTTTTTCATGTCGCTGACTTTGTATGGGGTCAATGTCCGCGTATCAGGAAGCCTGATTCTGCGGCGGATTCGCGTCGGTTGAATTCTTTTTAGCCGGATGCTGGGGTTTGCCAGAGAACAGGAACCGCAGGATCGGGATGCGCTTATGCACTTCATACAGCAAAAAGGCGATACCGAATACAAACACCAGCCCCAGCCAGAACCCCAGCCAGTCGCTGTGAATTTTCGGTGTAATGAACGCACCGTAAATCAGCGTTAAAGGATGGTGGATCAGATAGATAAACAAGGATGAGTTCACCAGATAGGTGATCCATGGCGCCTGGAAATTCAGTAAATAATGGCTGAATGAAAACACCACATTGACCATCAGGAACCCGAGCAGGGTAGTGATGATGGCATCGATTTCCATTGAGTACAGCTGTGGCGTATTGACATGTTGATTGAACATGTAAGCGGCGAACAGGAAAATGCTGACTACCCCGGCAGTCGCGGAGGGTTTCAGAAACAGTTCCTTCAGCCAGGAGAATTTATAAGCAAGTGCACCCAGGATGAAAAACGGCAGATAAAACAACGTTTGCATGACGATGAAATTAAACGCGCCGTTGGAAAGTAAATTTGGTGCAAAAAGATACAGGCTTCTGTTAAATGCCGCGTAAATTAAACCGATAAAAAGAAATATAATTGAGATTTTTCCTAAGCTATTTGTACGGCTTTTTATTATTTGAATACGACTATTCTTAATTTCTTTAATAAATTTGAAGAGGTAAAAGCAAATGCTGGTGAGAATAACCAGGGTTAACAGGAACCATAAATGCGAGACCAGTTCCCATACAGTCACATTAATTCTCTGATAAAAATCCATATTATTCCAGTCAGAAAACTTGCTGGTGAATTTCATCAGGAAATAGAGCTGCGGAATCGTGATCAGCGGGAAGGCCGCCGCCAGCGGGATGGCAACCCGCTCCAGACGCACCTTCAGCCACTGCTGCGGGTCATAGCGCTCATACAGCATATAAGAAAAATAGCCCGAGATAACAAAGAACACCTGCATACGGAAGGCGTGAATAACATCATTAAATATTGTCAGGCCGTCAGAGGGTATTGCACTGTTTACCGCCCAGATATGACTGGAGTAAATCAATGATATATGGAAAGGAATACCCAGCAGCATCAAATATGCGCGGATGGAGTCTAAGAAAAACTCACGTTGTGGTTTTGGCTGTGTCATTACGTATCCGTTGTAAGTAGCTCATCCTAATTTTAGAGCGTAATTTGTCTTTAAGGCTAATTTTGCACGTAAGCAAAAATGACCATCGTTGACATTAGTTTAGTTTCTAACCTTAAAACATGCTTTGTTATAGGACAAGTTTCCATAGCCGGAGTTTCATCGAATTGATATCCTTGTACCCTGTTGCGCTTAAACGGTTCATCAATGGATGAACCATCGACTGCTCAAGTTGTCGGAAACCTGACACTTCCCTTAAAATAGTTACAGTAAATGAATGAAGCGCGCGTAAAGGAGACAAGGTGTCGGATAAAAATTTTTCCATAGGGTCACGTATGATCAAAGTCCGTTTGCTAAGTGCCGCAGTGTTGATGACCATGTTCACCTCATCTGCCTGGGCTTTTTCTATAGATGATGTTGCCAAACAAGCGAAGGCGTTAGCCGATAAAGGTTACGAAGCGCCGAAAAGCAATCTTCCGTCTCAGTTCCGCGATCTCAAATTCGCAGACTACCAACAAATTCAATTCAATCATGACAAAGCGTACTGGAAAAACCTGAATACGCCTTTCAAGCTTGAGTTTTACCATCAGGGTATGTACTTCGACACTCCGGTGAAAATCAACGAAGTAACGGCTGATTCAGTCAAAGAAATCAAATACAGCCCGGACTACTTCAACTTTGGCAACGTCAAGCATGACGCTGACTCAGTGAAAAACCTCGGTTTTGCCGGCTTCAAAGTGCTTTATCCCATCAATAAAGCCGACAAAGATGATGAGATTATGAGTGTGCTGGGTGCCAGCTACTTCCGCGTCATCGGTAAAGGCCAGGTTTATGGCTTGTCTGCCCGTGGTCTGGCGATCGACACCGCGCTGGCTTCCGGCGAAGAGTTCCCACGTTTTCGTGAGTTCTGGATCGAACGTCCTAATCCGGATGAAAAGCATTTAGTCATTTACGCCTTGCTGGATTCTCCGCGTGCGACCGGTGCTTATCGTCTGGACGTTTATCCGGGTAAAGAAGCCACTGTCGATGTGCAGTCTCAGGTTTATCTGCGCGATAAAGTCGGCAAACTGGGTGTGGCTCCGTTAACCAGCATGTTCCTGTTTGGCGCAAACCAGCCTTCGCCGGTGCTGAACTACCGTCCGGCGCTGCATGATTCCAACGGACTGTCTATTCACGCCGGTAACGGTGAATGGATCTGGCGTCCGCTGAACAATCCGAAACACCTTGCCGTCAGCCAGTTCTCGATGGAGAACCCGAAAGGCTTCGGGCTGCTGCAACGTGGTCGCAGTTTCTCTAACTTCGAAGACCTGGACGATCGTTATGACCTGCGTCCAAGCGGTTGGGTTGAGACCAAAGGTGACTGGGGTAAAGGGAAAGTTGAACTGGTGGAAATCCCGACGGCGGATGAAACCAACGATAATATCGTCGCCTTCTGGACCCCTGATCAGTTACCCGATGCAGGCAAACCGCTCAGCCTGAACTATCGTTTACATTTCACCCGTGAAGAAGAGAAATTGCATTCTCCTGATCTGGCGTGGGTTGAACGCACCATGCGCTCTACCGGAGATGTGAAACAGTCGAATCTGATCCGTGAGCCAGATGGCAGCGTTGCTTTCCTCGTCGACTTCGTCGGTCCAAACCTGAAAGCGCTGAAGAGCGACACGCCAGTCGTGTCTCAGGTCAGCGTGGGCGACAACGGTGATCTGGTTGAAAACTCCGTACGCTATAATCCTGTAACGAAGGGCTGGCGTCTGACGCTGCGCCTGAAAGTGAAGGATCCTAAGAAGGCGATCGAAATGCGCGCTTCTCTGGCCAATGGCGACAAAACTCTGAGTGAAACCTGGAGCTATCAGCTGCCTGCAAATGAATAAGTCAATGCACTCTACTCAAGATTATGTAGAAGCTTTGCCGCTTACTGATGAACAGAAAGCGGCGCTCTCTCAGCAGCTTCCCGCTGAGCCGGGGCAGGCTTTTGCTACCGTACATCACCGTTTAGGCGGTGATGCCTCGACCACAGCTGATGCGGCCGATCCTGATGCGCCATTGGTGTCAGTGAAAGCCCGCGTCGGCGCAAGCTGGCCTGATGCCCTTGAAAAGGGCTCGTTAGACGAAGTCGATAACGAAGGGCGTACGATTGCCAGCGCCATGCCACCGGTTAAACGTTCCAGCATGTTCCCTGATGTCTGGCGCACCAACCCGGTCGGGCGTTTCTGGGACAATATGATGGGGCGCAGCGCGGTTTCGCGTCACACCACATCAGATATGCCCGAGTCAGAAAAGCGCTGGCGTCACGCCGGTTCCGTGCGTCGCTATATCCTGCTGGTTCTGATGCTGGTGCAGACGGCGATCGCGACCTGGTACATGAAAACCATTCTGCCGTATCAGGGCTGGGCGCTCATCGACCCAAGCGATATGCTCAATCAGGACTGGCAACAGTCGGTTCTGCAACTGCTGCCTTACGTCTTACAGACCGGGATCCTGGTGCTGTTCGCCATTCTGTTCTGTTGGGTGTCGGCCGGTTTCTGGACGGCATTGATGGGCTTTTTACAATTGCTCATCGGTCGGGACAAATACAGCATTACCGCCTCGACGAAAGGTAATGAGCCGCTGAATCCGAACAACCGTACCGCGTTGATCATGCCGATTTGTAACGAAGACGTGGAGCGCGTTTTCGCGGGTCTGCGTGCAACGTATGAATCTGTTAAAGCGACGGGTGATTTGGATCAGTTTGATATCTACGTGCTGAGCGACAGTTACGATCCGGATATCTGCGTAGCGGAACAAAAAGCCTGGATGGAAGTGTGCCGCGACGTTGAAGGTCACGGACGTATTTTCTATCGCCGTCGTCGTCGTCGTGTGAAACGTAAAAGCGGTAACATTGATGACTGGTGCCGTCGCTGGGGCGGGGAATATGCCTATATGGTTATTCTCGATGCTGACAGCGTCATGAGTGGCGAATGTCTGACCGGCCTGGCCCGTCTGATGGATGCCAACCCGAACGCCGGTATTATCCAGTCTGCGCCAAAAGCGTCAGGTATGGATACGCTGTATGCACGTTGCCAGCAGTTTGCGACCCGTGTTTACGGTCCGTTGTTTACCGCCGGTCTGCATTTCTGGCAGTTGGGCGAATCCCACTACTGGGGCCATAACGCCATTATCCGTGTGAAACCGTTCATTGAGCATTGTGCGCTTGCGCCATTGCCCGGTGAAGGTTCCTTCGCCGGTTCCATCATGTCTCATGACTTTGTGGAAGCGGCATTGATGCGTCGTGCGGGCTGGGGCGTGTGGATTGCTTATGATCTGCCGGGCAGTTATGAAGAGTTGCCACCGAACCTGCTCGACGAGCTGAAACGCGACCGTCGCTGGTGCCACGGTAACCTGATGAACTTCCGCCTGTTCCTGGTGAAAGGGATGCATCCGGTTCACCGTGCGGTGTTCCTGACCGGCGTGATGTCTTATCTGTCCGCGCCGTTATGGTTTACGTTCCTGGCTTTGTCTACCGCATTGCAGGTCGTGCACACACTGATGGAACCGCAGTATTTCCTGCAACCCCGTCAGCTGTTCCCTGTGTGGCCGCAGTGGCGTCCTGAACTGGCGATAGCCTTGTTCTCGACCACCATGGTGTTGCTGTTCC
Organism: Rahnella sp. CG8; assembly: GCF_023701875.1. NCBI lineage: Bacteria > Pseudomonadati > Pseudomonadota > Gammaproteobacteria > Enterobacterales > Yersiniaceae > Rahnella > Rahnella sp. CG8. Next base: position 39,027 of record NZ_JABAED010000035.1, on the reverse strand, counting down.
TGCCAAAACTGCTGAGTATCGTGCTGATTTGGGCGAAGGGGGCGAAACAGTTTGGTGGTGCATTCCGACTGCTGATTTCCATGTTCCTCGAAATGCTGTTCTCAGTATTACTGGCGCCGGTACGTATGTTGTTCCACACCGTCTTCGTGGTCAGCGCGTTCCTGGGTTGGGAAGTGGTCTGGAACTCACCGCAGCGTGATGACGACGATACTCCGTGGGGCGAAGCCTTTAAACGCCATGGTTCTCAGTTGTTGCTGGGTGCGGTCTGGGCTGCCGGTATGGCGTGGCTGGACTTGCGTTTCCTGTGGTGGCTTGCGCCAATCGTCTTCTCCCTGATCCTGTCGCCAATCGTCTCTGTACTGTCGAGCCGTGCAACGCTGGGGATTAAGAGTAAGAAGGCCAAGCTGTTCCTGATCCCGGAAGAATATGATCCTCCGCGTGAACTGGTGGCTACCGAGGAATATCTGGCGCTGAACCGTTCGCGTAAGCTGCAAAATGGCTTTATGCATGCGGTCTTCGATCCGGGCTTCAACGCACTGGCAACGGCGATGGCAACATCCCGTCACCTGTTGCGTGAAACGGTAGAAAACGGCCGTCGTGCCCACCTGGAGCATGCGCTGAAAACCGGTCCTAAGGATCTGGGCAAGGCGGATCGTCTGATTCTGCTGAGCGATCCGGTGCTGATGGCGCGTTTACACTCTGCGGTGTGGACGCAACCTGATCAGCAGACCTGGAGTGCTTACTACCAGCAATTACCTCGCAATGCGCAGGCATTCCCTGTCACTCAGACGCTGGAAGTTAAACCCGCCTGAAAATGACATGGAGTGAATAAAAAACGGGCAGTATGTGAAAACATACTGCCCGTTTTCTTTGTGATGAAAGACGGGTTACTCTTTAGCAGGTCATGCAGGAATTTTACCTCGCCTTAACATAAGGCAGGCGCTGTGCATGATAAGCTGACAGCGCTATTCAGCGCTTCTGAATGTGCCTCTTTTGAATTGAATCGACAGGTTGGGTGAGTGATTAATCGGGTTATTTTTCGCGGATGCGTGCTGGCGTTAGTGGCGACGGTACTGACCGGATGCGGCAGTATTATCAGCCGGACTGTGCCGGGACAGGGGCATGGCAACCAGTATTATCCCGGTGTGCAGTGGGATTTGCGGGACAGTCCGTGGCGTTATGTCACCGTCATCGATGTTCCGCTGTCGATGATTGTCGACACTTTCATGCTGCCGGTTGACGCCCGCCACGGGCCTTACGAATAAAATAACTTAATCAATATCACGACCCGGATACTCGTCTTCATCGTCCCATTCTTCAGCTGCCGCTTTACCTTCTTCAGTATCCAGCGGCGGTTCATGCTGGTATTCACCTTCATCCCATTCATACAACGTGGCTTCTTCCTGCCATTCTTCTTCGAGTTCTATCTGATCATAATCCTCGTCAAAGATAGCCTGCGCCGCCGCACCGCTACGGAACGTCAGCGCATCGATGGAATCACCTTCGCCGCTGAGGAATTCCGCCTGCCACATCACATCGCCATCCTGCATGATGTATTTCTGCAGATTAAACTGGTCCGGAACTGGCTCTTCGTCGTCATGGATCCTATCCTGCGCGGCTTCAAGGAATTCTTCGCGGGCGGCATCAATAGCTTCTTCAAGCGTTGCATACATGCTCATTGTTGTCTCCTGAGTTGAAACTGTTAATGGTTGTGCAGCAAATAGCGTTATTAATGAACAAGTAACGGCCATCTGACAGGGGAAAACCTGATTAAATGATTGTTGTCTATAACTGACAGGATGCAAGTTTTCAGACTAAATCAGTCGGATTTATTTCTGCTATTCTCAATTTCTCGCTGGCGACTTTGCGGCGGTTTAAAAAACGGGAGTGCACATGGTTTCACGACAATCAGTATTACGGGTGGCGCGCCCGACGGACAATCTTGAGCAGGTAGCCCGCATGTATTCGCAGGGGCTGGGTTTCGACATCATCGGCAGTTTTAGTGACCACCAGGGGTTTGATGGCGTGCTGGTCGGGCATCCGCATCATCATTATCATCTCGAGTTTACCCATCATCTCGGTTCCTCCGTGGGGCGTGCGCCCACCGAAGATAATCTCCTGGTGTTCTATATTCCTGATAATCAGCAGTGGCTGACGCAGTGCGAACGGATGCTGCAGGCCGGTTTTATCGTCGTGCCTTCGTTTAATCCCTACTGGGATGAATGCGGTAAAACCTTCGAGGATATTGACGGTTATCGGGTGGTGCTGGCTTTGCGGGACTGGACGGCATAGGCGCGAATGTCAGCGGAATTTCAGCTTTGCAAAGGCTGTGAGGGGAGAGGGTAAAAGTTTAGCAAACCGGCTACACGGGCAGCGTTTGAGGCATAAAGTGATTCAGACTTCTCAAGATAAGGTGAATGTTATGAAGACTCTTTCCCGCGTTTTGCTCATGCCGCTGTGTGGCCTTGGCGTATTATTCAGCGTGGCCAGTACCGCGGCTGAAAATACACATCCCCAATCACCGATAGAACAGCCGCACGGGTTGCCACCCTTCCACGGCGAGGGCATGCTGCCACCGCCGCCAATGATGGTCGGCTTTTGCCATCCGGGGCAACTGTTCTGTGCCAGCGTAGCCAGTGATAACCCGACTGAAACTATTCAGAAACTGACGTCGGTACTTCCGGCTACAACGGCAGGCAAGCATTACGAAGTGCGTCTGGCCGTCGTCGAGGTGCCGGATTACATGTCAGTGCCGCCGCTGGCAGAAAAATCTCAATAAGCCTCGCTGCTTCGTCGGCTGGAATTTAGTCAATCATGGCCTGATGAGGCCGGCGTTGCAGACACCAGTACGAATATCCCGCGTTGAATAACACCACCATCGCCGTAACAAAAAATACCGTCCGGAAGCCGTAACTGGCTGAGACCGCCGCACCCAGTAACGGACCGGTGACATTGCCGACATCACGGAACGACTGGTTGTAGCTGAATACCCGTCCTGCTACCTGATTAGTGCAGTTATAGATGAGCAGGGTCTGAACGGCCGGCAGCAATGCGCCATCGCAGGCACCCAGCAGAAAACGCAAAATACCCAGTTGCAGGGGTGTTTGTACCAGGGCCATCGGGATCAGCAACAACACAGATAACGCCATCATCGCCACCAGGATCCGCTCGGGGCCAATCCGGTCGCCGAGTTTGCCTAAACGCGGTGCACTCATCAGCGCGGCCACGCCAGGTACCGAAGCAATCATGCCGCTGATAAACGCCAGGTTTTGTGTATTACCGGCCAGCTCCCGTACGTAAAGCGTCAGGATCGGCGCAATCGAACCCGTCGCCACCTGAATAATCATGGTGGTGACAAACAAACACAGCACCAGTTTAGGATTTTTCAGCGAGGCAAAGACCTGCTTACGGTTCAGCATGTCTTTTTTGCTCACCGGGACAAACTGCTCACGGATAAAATAAAGCGTCATGATGAAACACAAAAACAGCACCGACGCGGTGATAAAGAACACCGGACGCAAACCATAGCTGTCCGCCAGCAACCCTCCGACCAGTGGCCCGAGCAGCGCACCGCTGACACCGCCAGTTGATAACGTACCCAGCGCCCAGCCGCTTTTATTGCGCGGGATTTGTGTGGCGATCAGCGCGTTAGCATTGGGAACAAATCCACCCAGCAAGCCAAGTAACGCGCGAAGAATCAGGAACTGCCAGATATTCTGCGCGAAGCCCATTAATACCATGACGATGGACATGCCGAGTGCGGATCGCAGCAGCATGATTTTGCGGCCTTTACGGTCCGCGAGTCCGCCCCAGAAGGGGGAGGCGATGGCGGAAAACAAGAAGGTGATACTGAAAACCAGACCCGACCACATATTCAGGGATTCATGACCGGTTACGCCGAGGGTTTCCACGTAAAGGGGCAGGAAGGGCATGATCAGACTGAATGCGGCACCGGTCAGGAAGCAACCGATCCAGGCGACAAACAGATTACGTTTCCAGTTAATGGGATCTGGGGCGATTTCAGGTTCAGAGGCCGAAGTCATAAAATACCGAAGAAAGAGGTCAGATTCGCTCTGGAATGACACAAAGAAACAAGGCAGAGCATAAGTAACAATCAATTGGCTTAATAATTATGCGCCTAATTATCATTCACTTCAATGATGTTAACGAACTGTAACAAGCGAAGTGAAATACAGGTTCAAAAAGTCTTGAGGAGTGAGGGAGAGCAGATGAAAGCCAAAAAAACGGTCAGCAAGGAGGCTGACCGCGACAGACAAAGAATTAAAAACGCAATACTAAAACCGGATCTTAGCGCAGGGCTTCGTTCTTCATGACAGAGTAGCGGCCGCTGCCCAGGAACATGATGACCAGACCACCAAAGAAGTACAGAGCTTCACCTTCCAGCCCCCATGCACCGACTTCAGTAACGGTGAAAAATTTGCCACCCACGACCAGGAAAACTGCCACTAAAATGTTGAATGCCAGCACCAGAGCGGCAGGGCGGGTCAAGATGCCCAGAATAATCAGAACCGGCGCAATCACTTCACCGATGTACGCACCGTAAGCAATAAAGCCCGGCAGGCCATCAGCCTGTAACATCTGTGCAATCCAGCCCACGCCATTTTCCATTTTTGCTACACCGTGGAATAAAACTAAAATACCAAAAGTCAGACGCAACAAAAGCTTACCAAAGTTCTGATGATCAACAGCACGGGTAAAAGCGGAGTTCAGTTTTGCCAACATAATGTGTTCCTTGCAAAGGTAACATGCCTTTAAGAGGCGGGAGGCACGCGGCTCCAAAATCAGCGGAGTAATCACATGCAGAAATTATGGAGAGAGTATTGGCCTAAATCGGGTGGGATCAAATCTGATAAGTTTGAAGAAGTCTGTGAAAAAAACTGATGAAGAAAATCAAAAAAACCGGACCTGCGGCTGCCGGACCGGTTCCGGGTGATTAATCGCTAAGGGCTTTATAGAGCGAAGGCTCACCTTGCGGGCGTGTTTTAAAGCGACGGTGCAGCCACATATATTGCTCCGGCGCCTGACAGATCTCGTTTTCCACCACTTTATTCATATACGTGGCGGCAACCACTTCATCATCCAGCGGGAAGTCAGCGACCTGAGGGTGAATAATCATCTCATAACCTTCCCCTTTCGGCAGACGGCGCGGAGTGAAGGGAATAATTGCCGGTTTGCCCATGCGTGCCAGCAGATATGTCCCGGTGGTGGTGGCGGCTTTATCGACCGCGAAGAACGGTACAAATACGCTGGCGCGCGGGCCGTAGTCATGATCAGGCGCGTACCAGATGATGTCGCCTTGCTTGAGGCTGCGGATCATCCCTTTGAGATCTTTGCGATCCAGCATCCCTTTATTCGAGCGCATTCGGCCTTTGGTCTGGATCCAATCCATCAGCTTGTTATCGTGAGGACGGTAAACCCCCACGCCAGGATTATGGATACCAAAGATACGTGCACCCAGTTCCAGCGTCAGGAAATGTACACCGATCAGCAGAACGCCTTGCTTGTTATCACGCGCATGCTGGATATGTTCCAGACCGCTGACTTTAAACCAGCGCTCGATGCGCCAGTCTGGCCAGAACCACGCCATGCCGGTTTCAAACAACCCCATGCCGACGGATTCGAAATTTTTCACAATCATATCTTCGCGCTGTTCCGGACGCATATCCGGGAAACACAATTCGATATTGCGTCTGGCGATTTTATAGCGACGTTTCAGGAAGCGCATTGAGAAGCGACCTAGCCCGGTACCGATGCGATAAATAACCGGATAAGGCAGTAACACCAGTGCATAAAGCAGTCCCAGACCCATCCAGGTGATCCAGTAACGAGGGTGCAGTAACGAACGATTAAAGGTTGGTACCTGAGTCATAGAATCTCTGCGTCAGTGAGTCGAAGTAGAAAGTTTATAAGCTCTGTCTAATGCAGCAGCCTGCCACAGAAACACGCACACATATTCATCCGGAATATGTGTTGTCCGTTATCTTCTGCAGCAAAGTGACATATTGTGGCATTTTTTTGATGTGAGGTGAAAATTCACGGCACTAATACCTCATTTATTTATAGGTTGAGTGAATGAAAAACAAAACGAATTCTCATTAATGTCCCGGCATATTCATTCACCATCAATTCAAATATCAATAGAGAATGTCTTTTTGTCAATGAAACGGGCGGCTGTCGGGCCGCCCGTGATCACGTTTGCAAAATCCCCTTTCTGGCGACTTTCGCGTTAATCTTAAATCTGGTTATTATTCCGGCAGGAAAAGGCCTTTGACGCTATGCGGTTCGCTGCGCCAGTACTGTTTCGGCGCGGCCACTTTTTCCCCCAGTTTTGCCGCTGCATGCCAGGGCCAGCGGGGGTTATACAAAATACCGCGTGCCAGAGCAATCATGTCTGCCTGTCCGGTGCCGATAATGGCTTCCGCCTGTTCCGGTTCAGTGATCAGACCCACAGCGATCACCGGCATTTTCACATAACGCTTAATGCCATCAGCAAATGGCACCTGATAGTTCGGGCCGACGGTGATTTTCTGATGCGGACTCAGACCGCCGCTGGAGACGTGAATGTAGCTGCAACCCAGTTCATCAAGCGCTTTGGCGAGTTCAATGGATTGCTCCAGATCCCAGCCTCCCTCCACCCAGTCGGTGGCGGAAATACGCACACCAATCGGTTTTTCTGCCGGGAATGCCGCACGGATTTCCCCGAAGATCTCCAGCAGCAGGCGCATACGGTTTTCCAGTGAGCCGCCGTACTGGTCGGTGCGCTGGTTTGAAAGTGGCGACAGGAACTGGTGCAGCAGATAACCGTGAGCGCCATGCAGTTCCAGCAGATCAAAGCCCAGACGGTCGGCGCGACGAACTGTATCGACATAGGCTTTTTTCAGCTCAGCGATTCGCTCCAGCGACATTGCCTGCGGGGCCTCAGTGCCTTCGGTGAAGGCAACGGCGGAAGGCGCAATCGTCTGCCAGCCACCCGCTGACTGGGCGATTTGTGCTCCGCCTTGCCACGGCGCAGCACACGACGCTTTACGTCCCGCATGTCCGAGTTGCAGGCCAAGTGGCATATCGCTGTTTTCACGTAAGCCGGTCACTAAATCCTTCATGGCCGCTTCGGTTGCATCGTCCCACAAGCCCAGATCCTGAGCCGAGATACGCCCCACGGCCTCGACAGCGGTCGCTTCAAGGATCAGCAAACCCGCACCTGAAAAGGATAACTGCCCGAGATGCGCGTGATGCCAGGACGTGGCTTTCCCTTCGTCGGATGAATACTGGCACATTGGCGCGATCACGATGCGGTTAGCGAGTGTCAGCTTCCCTAAGGAAATCGGTTCAAAAAGCTTACTCATGTTTCATGCCCCTTAAAATTCAGCGTGGTGATGGACTACAAGAATAGATAACAACTAAGAATAGGTTATCGCATTTCAAAAATGGGCAATGTACAGCAGGTGTTTTTCTCCTGACGAATTTGCAACGGGAGATGTCCTCATTGTTGCTTTAATGTATAATCTTGCCGCTTCAAAAGTAGCTATTCGGTATCAATAGTTAAATTCCCCTGAAAGACAGGAACGTACACCATGCCAGTGTTACATAACCGTATTTCTAATGAGGAACTGCGTGCGCGCATGTTGGCTGAAACTGAGCCCCGCACTACGGTTTCTTTTTATAAGTATTTCCAGCTCGAAGATCCAAAAGCCTTTCGTGACGCCCTGTACGTCAGCCTGACACGCCTTAACGTATTTGGCCGTATTTACGTGGCAAAAGAAGGGATTAACGCACAAATCAGCGTGCCGCAAAGCCAGTTTGAAGCGTTCAAAACCGTGCTGTTTTCCAGCCATCCGGCGCTGGATCAGATCCGCCTGAATGTCGCGCTGGAAGATGATGGTAAATCCTTCTGGGTATTGCGTCTCAAAGTGCGTGACCGCATTGTCGCGGACGGGATTGATGATGATTCTTTCGACCCGTCAAATGTGGGTGAGTACCTGAAAGCCGAACAGGTCAACGCCATGATTGACGATCCGGACACATTGTTTGTCGATATGCGCAACCACTACGAATACGAAGTGGGGCATTTTGATAATGCGATTGAAGTCCCGTCTGACACTTTCCGCGATCAACTGCCTATGGCCGTTGATATGCTTAAAGAAGACAAAGACAAGAAAATCGTGATGTATTGCACTGGCGGCATTCGCTGTGAGAAAGCCAGCGCATACATGTTGCATAACGGTTTTAAAAACGTCTATCACGTGGAAGGCGGTATTATCGAATATGCACGCCGTGCCAAAGAGCAGGGGTTACCGGTAAAATTTAAAGGCAAAAACTTTGTCTTTGATGAACGTATGGGCGAGCGTATTTCCGATGACGTGATTGCACACTGTCACCAGTGCGGTGTGGCCTGCGATAACCATACCAACTGCAAAAACGACGGCTGCCATCTGCTGTTTATTCAGTGCCCGACGTGTGCGGCGAAATTTGACGGCTGTTGCAGCGAAATCTGTATGACAGAGCTGAAGCTGCCAGTAGAAGAACAACGTGCATTGCGCGCGGGTCGTGAGAATGGCATAAAAATATTCAATAAGTCCAAAGGCTTATTGCAAACCACCATGCATATTCCGGCACCTGAAAACGACTGACCGGCGTGTATAAAAAAGCCCTGAATGGCGGCAGCGATTCAGGGCTTTATACGTTGAGGGAAGGGGATTACTTCTCCTGCACACCCTCGACCGAAATAATCAGCTCGACATTCTGCGATGCCGGACCGAGATCGGTAGTAATTCCATAATCCTTCAGCGCGATGGACCCTGCCGCTTCAAAACCTGCACGATAACCGCCCCATGGATCCTTGCCCTGACCGAGCAACTTAGCCTGTAACGTTAAAGGTTTGGTGACGCCGTTCAGCGTGAAATCGCCAGTCACTGCCAGATTTTCACCTTCTTTCTTCACTGACGTTGATTTGAATGTGGCCTGCGGATGTTTGCCAACATTCAGGAATTCAGCGCTGCGCAAATGTTTGTCACGTTCGGCGTGATTGGTGAATACGCTGGTGGTGTTAATCGTGACATTCACTTTATCCGCAGCGGGATCTTTCTCATCAAAAGTGAATCCGCCATCGAAATCATTAAAGCTGCCGTACAGCCAGCTGTAACCTAAATGCTTGATACGGAATTCAATAAAAGCGTGCTGACCTTCTTTGTCGATCTTGTAGCTGGCTGCCGTTGCCGAACCCGCCGCCAGTAACAGCGACGCCAGGGTTAAACCCAGAGTGGTCTTTTTCAACATGGTTATTCTCCGTTTATCCATAATATGAACAACATAAGTAAAGAGCTGACCGTGAGCCGGATCAGCGCCCCAGCATGCGGGTCAGGGTGCTGTCACGATCGATGAAATGATGTTTAAGCGCGGCAAGGGCGTGAAAACCTGAGATGATCACAATGCCCCACGCCATCCACAGATGCAGCGTGCCCGCGATATCGGCCTGTTGTTCCAGTCCAGACAGTGTGGCAGGGATCTCAAACCAGCCGAAGACACTGACAGGCTGACCTTCAGCCGTCGAAATCAGATAACCGCTGATCAGAATGCCGAACAGGCCGATGAACAGCAGAACATGAGCCAGCCAGGCGCCAATACGCGTTTTCACGCTGTAGCTTGCCAGCGGCTTAGGTGGCGGAGAAATAAACCGCCAAGCAAGACGAAATACCATCGCAGCAAAAATCAGGATGCCGATACTTTTATGTATTTCCGGTGCACGGTGATACCAGGTGTCGTAATAGCCCAATCCGACCATCCATAATCCCAGTGCAAATAAACCATAAACGGCCAAAGCGATGAGCCAGTGAATTAACACTGAAATATGGCCAAAGCGTGCAGGTGTATTTTTCCACAGCATAAGATGATGTTCTCAGTGAAGAGGGTGTTTGTGGAAAATAAACATTTGGAAACATATTGGCAAACTATTATTTTCAAATTAACCGATTAATTTAACTTGTTCATTATTTTTGATGGTATCAGGAAGGTTTCCTTCAGTGCTTTTGCTTTTGTTATCTTATGGCAGTTTTGATTATATCGGTTTCAGTGATGACAGGGGTCTGTAAGGTTTTGTCATCGAAGGTAAAGTTAATCCTGATACTAAAAATTTGAGTAAAAATAATGATTTCAGGAGTGATTAATCCTTGTTGATGCTTTTCATTAGCCGGTCATTTTGATGTGAACATGAAGTTTTGTTATTCAGGCTATCAATCTAAATGTTTCTTAAATAAAACGTAAATATGTTAAAGGTTGATTCTCGAGGTGATCGAGATCAGTTTGTGATATCAGACAATATTTATAATTCTCAATAATCCTGATTAGGAATTTTTTTATAGATTAATATTTGATGTTTGCCGGTGTGGGCGCTTTAGCTGAATTAAAAGAGCACCATCCGACATCACATGGAGAGTGACATATGTTTCCTGCAATGAGCCGTTTTATGGCAGTGCCAGTGCTGCTGACAACATTATTATTCCCCCTGACCCGCGTGGCGGCGCAGCCTTTGCCGACGGTGACCACTGCGACCATCACCACTCAACCTGATGGCGTCAGCCGGACCTATCTCGGGCGTCTTGAAGCTGTTCAGGCCGTCAATGTGACCAGCCGGACGGAAGGATTTATCGCCCGCCGGGCCTTTGAGGAGGGGCAGTTTGTGAATGCCGGCGACGTCTTGTATGAAATCGATCCCGCCTTGCATCAGGCGGCTGTCGCTCAGGCCAAAGCCCAGCTCGACAGCGCCAATGCTACCGCACGCCATGCACAAACCCATCTGAACCGCATACAGCGTCTCGGTGATGCGCGTACCGTCAGCCAGTCTGATGTCGATACCGCGCTGGCTGCCCGTGATACCGCCCGTGCGGCTGTCGCGCAGGCGCAGGCGGCGTTAAAAATGCAGGAACTGCAACTAAGCTATACCCGCATTACGGCGCCCATTGCAGGGCGCATCGGCGTGAGCCATTTTCATACCGGCAGTCTGGTGAATCCGGCCAGCGGTGCACTCACGGAAATCGTGCAACTCGATCCGGTACGTGTGGTGATTTCAGTGAATGAACGTGATGTTCTCAGTGCCAGCCACAGCAGTGGCACGCTGGAAGACGCTTTCTCTGCCGATAACATGACGCTTTCTCTGCGCTTATCGGACGGTTCACCTTATATGAAAGCGCCCGTGCTGGAATCCCTCGGCAATCGTATTGATGCGCAAACAGGGACCTTGCCGGTCAGGCTGACCGTGGCAAATCCAGACCATCGTTTGCTGCCGGGGGGCACCGTGAATGTGGCCGCAGAGCCGCGTTCCGGACATTCTCTGCCGGTACTGCCTGCGCAGGCTTTGCAGCAAAATGCGGCAGGGCACTTTGTCTTGCTGGTGAATGACGGACAGCGCGTGGAAGCACGCCCGGTGCGTCTTGGTGCACAAACGGGACACGGCTATTTCGTCATTGAGGGTTTGCAGGGCGGAGAAAAAGTTGTGACAGAAGGCCTGCAATGGATCCGGCCAGGTATGGAAGTGAATGCACGGGCTGCTACGGATGCCCCGGATATGGCCGCGAAGAAACGTTAAGGAATAACGATGCTCCAGCAATTTATTAAAAGACCCCGCTTTGCGGTTGTCATCGCGCTGGTGACGGCGCTGATTGGTGCCGTCGCCCTGAAGGTCATTCCGGTTGAGCAATATCCGGATATCACGCCACCCGTGGTGTCAGTCAGTGCTATTTATCCCGGTGCGAGTGCACGGGACGTAGCGGAATCCGTTGCCGCGCCGACTGAGGCGCAGGTTAACGGTGTCAGTAACATGCTGTATATGTCGTCGAACAGCGGCAATAACGGCAGCTACACGCTGACTATTACGTTCGCCAGCGGTACGGATCCGGATACGGCGGCTGTTGAAGTACAAAACCGTATTTCACAGGTCAGCTCACGTCTTCCGCCGGAAGTGCTGAACACGGGCGTGTCGGTGCGCAAACAGGCTTCTAATATTCTGATGGGCATCAGCCTCCTTTCACCGGAAAATACCCATGACATGCTGTTTATCAGCAACTTTGCCAGCATTCAGTTGCGTGATGCGCTGGCGCGTGTGGATGGTGTAGGTGATGTCCGGGTTTTCGGTTCCCGTGATTACAGCATGCGTATCTGGCTGGACCCGCGCAAAATGGAAGCGCTGGATGTCAGCAGTATGGAAATCAGCGCCGCTATTCAGAATCAGAATGTGCAGGCGGCGGCCGGGCAGATTGGCGCGTCACCGAGTCCGTCAATGCAGCAGCAAACCCTGACCATCAGCGGCGCGGGGCGTCTGAGTTCGCCGGAAGCGTTCGGCAATATTATTGTGCGTAAAAATGCTCATGGCGGTACGGTGCGTTTGCGCGATGTCGCGCGTATTGAACTGGGTGCGCAGGATTATCAGGTGAATGCGACACTGAATCAGACGCCGTCTGCCTTCCTGTCAGTCTATCCCGCACCGGGGGCAAATGCGCTGAATGTGGCGAATGCTGTGCGGGAGGAAATGTCGCGTCAGGCACGCAATTTCCCGGATGATCTTACCTATGAAATCAAATTCGACTCGACTCGTTTTGTCAGTGCTACGCTTGATGAGATTGCCGTTTCACTGGTACTGACCTTCGTCGTCGTCCTGTCGATTGTTTATCTGTTCCTGCAAAGTATGCGGGCGACATTCATCGTCGCACTGACCATTCCGGTGTCTTTACTGGGAACGTTTGCCGTGCTTTATGCCTTTGGCTATTCCGCCAATACCCTCAGCTTGTTTGCCATTATTTTGGCGCTGACGGTAGTGGTCGATGACGCCATCGTGGTGGTGGAAAACGTTGAGCGCCTGATGATGGAGGATCCGTCGCTCGGGCGTGTGGCCGCAACCCGCAAAGCTCTGAAGCAAATTGCCGGGCCGGTCATCGCCACTACTGTGGTTCTGCTGGCGGTATTTGTGCCCATTGCGGTTCTGCCGGGTATTACCGGTGCGCTGTATCGTCAGTTTGCTGTCACTCTGTCGGCGGCCGTTGTTCTTTCAAGTATCAACGCGCTGACCCTGACCCCAGCGCTGTGCGCAACCCTTCTCAAGCCGCGACCTGCGAAGCCGGCCCGTGTTTTCCACTGGTTTAATCAGGGGCTGGACGCTGTTCGCGATGTCTATGTGAAAGCCGCACGGGGCATCAGTAAAAATGTGTTCACCAGCGTTGTAACGGTTCTGGTGATCGGCGGAGCCTGTGTATGGGGCTACAGCAGTTTGCCAAAATCCTTCCTGCCGGATGAAGATCAGGGCTACTTCTTCGTGAATGTGCAGTTACCCGACGGGGCGTCATTAAACCGCACCGATGCCGTGCTCGGGCAGATGCAGCAGATTATGCAAAAAGACCCGGCGGTCGAGGATGTGATCGCCATCAGTGGCTTCAGCCTGCTGAGTGGCGGGAGTTCGCCAAACGCCGCCTTTGGTATCGTGTTGCTCAAGCCGTGGGGTGAACGCGACAGTGTGGATCAGGTGATTGGTCGCCTGCAACCGGCGATGGCGGGTATTCCATCTGCAATGATTATGGCAATAAATCCGCCCGCGATTTCCGGATTAGGTACGGCCTCAGGGCTGGATTTACGTTTGCAGGCGTTACAGGGGCAATCGCCACAGGAACTGGCTCTCACCGGACAGGCGCTGATCCAGGCCGCTAACCAGGATCCTAATCTGAGCCGTGTGTTTACTACCTTTAGTGCATCCGTGCCGGAAATCGCCCTGAGTGTGGATCGTGACCGTGCGGCGCTGTTACAGGTACCGGTCAGCCGTATTTTCGGTACGTTGCAGACATCACTTGGTGGCGTGAACGTCAGCGATTTCATCATCAATAACCGTCTGTTCAATGTGCAGATGCAAAACGAAATGGAAGATCGTCAGCGCGCAGACCAGATATCCACACTCACGGTACGCAGCGACAACGGCTCACTGGTTAGCCTGGCGAAGATGGTTGAACTGACACCGTCGCTGGGTGCACCGTTTATCACGCAATATAATCAGTTCCCTTCACTGGCTATCAGCGGCTCGGCGGCACCCGGCATCAGTTCCGGTGAGGCGATGGCGCAGATGGAACATATCCTGAGCGAGAAGCTGCCTGCGGGTTACGGCTATGAATGGACCGGCATGTCATTGCAGGAAATTCAGGCTGGTGGCCAGGCCATCCTTATCTATGCCGCGGCACTGCTGTTTGCGTATCTGTTTCTGGTGGCGCAATACGAAAGCTGGAGCATTCCTCTTGTTGTGATGATTTCTGTGATTTTCGCGGTGTTTGGTGCAATCGGCGGCCTGCACATGGCGGGGCTGAGCAACGACGTATATGCTCAGATTGGTATGGTCTTGTTAATCGGCCTCGCGGCGAAAAATGCCATTCTGATTGTTGAATTCTCAAAAGCCAGAAGAGAAGAGGGGGCATCCGTTAGCGAAGCGGCGCAGGACGGCGCGAAACAGCGTTTCCGTGCGGTAATGATGACGGCAATCTCGTTCATTCTCGGGGTGTTACCGCTGGTCATGGCATCCGGTGCAGGTGCCATGAGTCGGCATATCATCGGCGTTACGGTGTTCAGTGGTATGTTGCTATCCACGACGGTGGGGATCCTGTTTATTCCGGCGCTGTATCTGCATATCCAGCGTCTGCGTGAGTGGGTGAAATCTCGCTAAGGATCCGGCCAGCTTCAGGAGAGAAAGGCTTGCGTAAAACGATCGTGACAACTCAGGGTCTGAAAATTGTTGTAATGATGGCGATGCTGGTAGTGATCTTCGCGGGGATTAAATCTGCTGCAGATATCATCGTGCCCTTTATTCTGGCGCTGTTTCTGGCTTTCGTATTGAACCCGCTGATTGTCTTACTGGAAAAATGGCGGGTGCCCCGGGCACTCGCTGTTTTGCTGGTGGCAACGCTGGTTATTTGCATGATGGTTTTTCTGACCACCAAACTGCTGGTGACGCTCAATGAATTTGCCCGCACATTGCCACAATATCGCGGGCTTATTGTCGACAAACTCAGTGATATTGAGGCCTGGTTTCCGCAAAGCGAACTGACGTTATCTCCCGAGCAACTGGCCAGTTACATCGATCCGGCGGCGACGCTGAATATGGTCAGTAAGTTAATCAGCTATTTGTCCAACGCCATGGCCGGTCTGTTCTTACTGCTGATGACCGTGGCATTCATGCTGCTTGAAGTCCCGCAACTGCCCTACAAAGTGGAGCAGATGTCTGAGGACCCGGGCAAAGGAATGGCTAATATTCAGCGTGCCCTGGACAGCGTGACACGCTATCTGGTGATCAAAACGCTGATAAGTGTGGTGACGGGGCTGGCAGTTTGGGCCTTGCTGGCAGTTACCGGCATCCGTTTTGCGTTCCTGTGGGGGATGCTGGCTTTCGCCCTGAATTACATTCCCAATATTGGTTCTTTTATCGCGGCTATTCCGCCGATCATTCAGGCATTTTTGTTTAACGGTTTCAGTGAAGGGCTGATCCTGGCAGGGGGCTATATCCTCATCAATCTGATTTTCGGCAGCATTATTGATCCGAAAATTCTGGGGCGCGGATTGGGGTTATCGACGCTTGTGGTCTTTATGTCGCTGATATTCTGGGGATGGCTGATGGGGCCGGTCGGCATGTTGCTTTCGGTGCCGCTGACGATTGTGCTCAAAATAGCCCTTGAACCTACGGCGGCAGGTCACAAAATTGCCGTGCTTCTGGGCGATGGTCCGCCAGAACATAAAAGTTAGCTTTTCTCTTCAAAATGATGAGCAAACATTTCAATTTTTTATGCATTAAGCGAATCACTGAAAGCAGGATGTTTGTGATTTTTGTGGGAGTCGCGTGACGAGAAATTATGCTTGTCATTGGTGAGGCTGCTCAAGATGAGTCTGCTAACATTAAGTCCATCGTCGGCTTCTGTCGTCATAGTGCAACCTGGCGAGAGAGAAGGGATAAAAACAAGATATTTAAAAAGATGGGTGAAGAATATCATGATATAAAATGCCCTGAATTATCAGGGCATTTAGGATTTTTGCAGGTTTAGCTATAAGTTTTGTAAATCATCTGCAAGTCGTCTTTAATTTGTCGGCTGATTGGCGTGGCAGAAATATCATCAATGGGCCAGAATAAATACTTAATCAGATTGTAAATGAAACAAAATTCCAGCCGGTTACGGACTTTGATTTTCTGCGCCAGATGTCGTTTATGGACATATACCGTACGGCTGCTGATGTTTAATTTTCTGGCAATGCGGTAGTTCGGCATCTCAGACATCCAGTAGCTCATTACCAGAATTTCCTGATCGCTAAGTAACATTTTTGGCAAACCGAAGTTATTTATCGGCATAAATGCTTCGGGATCTGCTGCAATCTGCTGCAAGAGGGAGGTGAGTGCCTGCTTGTTGAGAATAGAGACTTCGCGGGTAACGGCAATCGGTGTTTCGGAATCCGGGTAACTGGCGTCAACGTAGCAGTATATTCGGGCGCTTTGACGAAATTCAAAAAAAGCTTTTAATTCCTCAGATACTTCTGCGTTATGGCAATGGTTTGTCATATTCACAAGAATAATATCAGGCTGAAATTCAGGAATTAGATTGAGGGAGTGAGAAATATTCACAGTGTCGATAATATCGAGGCTGTTATTTTCAATAAGATAAGAGAAAATTCCTAAACGCGTAAAACCACAGGGTTCAATTATACAAATTTTCATACCACGTCCTTGTCATGCGTAACATTACGCGCCGAAACCACTCCTGTGATTTCTGTATCCAGCATAGATTCTTTTCTATAATGCTGTCAATTCGTAAATTCCAGTCTATTGATCTTGTTCAAACTGAAATTGAAAAAATCGTATCGTTAATAAAATGATAACCCTCGATAAATATTCACGAGGGTTGAAATTATTTTACGTTAATTGAACCGCGTAAGAGAAAAGGGGGTGAGATCAAAAGGAATAGGATGATTGTTACCGAAGTGAGTAACTATTTCCCCTAATACGCTGGCGAATTTAAAACCGTGACCACTTAATCCCGAAATCACTAAGGTATTTTCTCTGCCCGGCAGGGTATCAATAATGAAATCTTCATCAGTCGTCATGTCATAAGTGCATGACGCACCACGCAAACTGACACCTACACCCGGCAGGAAATGGCGGAAGAAATTGAAGGACTCTGTGCCATCCTGACTGACGCTGCCGTAAGGTTTACGCTGCTCGGGTTCCGTTATCCATTGACCACCGTTATGTTTACCTAACTTAAGTTCATCCTTCACAGAGGGGAATCCGTAGTACTGATCGCCTTGCAGAGTTTCGAGCGTAAAGGCTGGAAAATGGTTTTCTTCACTGTAGCGGCCATCTGCATGGAACCAGGCAAACACCTTACGCAGAGGTTTCACGGGTAATTCCGGGAGGATTTTCGTGACCCAGGTTCCCGCCGTTACCACCAGTTTGGCCCCGCGGTAGACTCCGTCAATCGTTGATACTTCAATGCCATCATCCAGCCAGTTAATACTTTCAACGGGACAGTTGAATAATTGCGCACAGCCTGCTTCCCGTGCGAGACGAATGTATGCCGCAACCGCCATTTCACTTTGCAGAAAACCCGAGTTGGGTTCGTATACACCGCAATAGCCGTCCTGCAACGTGAACAGAGGCCACTTTTCGCGAATTTCAGCCGCACTGAGGGATTGTATGACGAGATTGTAGGTTTCTGCGCTGTTCTTAACGTTACCGATAAATTCAGAGTTTTCAGGACCAATATTCAGGACGCCGCTACGATGGAAAATCTTATCGCTGCTCAGTTCTGCCAGCTCATCCCAAAGCGTTTGAGCTCTCAGCAGCATTGGCACATAACGGGAACCTTCGCCGTAAGCGTGGCGGATAAGGCGCGTTTCGCCATGGTGACTGCCCGCCTGATGGGGTGGCATTGCGCTATCTATCATCAGCACTTTCAAGCCGGAACGGGTGGCGTAGTAGCCCGCGGCTGAACCGACCGAACCGCTGCCTACGATAATGAGATCGTAATCCATAATTCAAACGTTCCTGTGGTGAGAATTTTTAACAAACTGGCTACTGGCATGATAGAGAGTTTAAGGCGAAGAAGGCAAGCAGCGCGGAGGCAAAGAAAAAGGCACCAGGATAAATCGCTGGTGCCTCAGACTGGCAGGTAAAGATTAGTGTTTTCGGTGATCACTGTATTCGTACTCGTTAGATTCTATCTTTTCGATGCCGGCTTCAAGAATGTTAATGAGTTGCCGTGCAACGTCGGTAGTTAACCACAAGGTTCTGTCTACCTGAGCATCCTCGGGTGTCTGGTCTTTTGAAGACAGGTAATGAAGGCGTATCATCATGGCATCATAAGAGTCGACGGTACTGATATCCCAACCAACAAGCGGGTGTGTCTGAATAACTTCATCATTTCTGTCCATATAGACCCCTTATATTGTAGTGACTGACGTGAGTGACTATCTGAGGATCAAGGCGGCTCATTATCATGTGAGCAATTTCAGTATAAACAGATAAACCGATTTATGGAGTGATTTAAGCGTATTAAATTGTAAATAATTTGTGTTGATTATTTATTCAGCGGAATAATCTGAGATTAACTTAAATTTTATTTTTCAGAAGAGTCTGTTTTATGCAGTAAAAAAGAATAAAAAACCGGACTGCGACGCCCGGTGAAATACACCAATAGCCTTGCGGCGTGGTTTTAATAAACCTGATTATTATAGATAGGGAGTAAAAAGTGAATGGCTTTTCAGGGATTTCATCGGGTTACTCATCGTTCTGATTTGAGAACCAGTCATCAGCGCTTTCCCAGGTTTCCTGAAGAATTTCCTCGATAAGGTCACGGTCAGTTTTTGCGCCACCCAAAACGGACAGGCTATTTGCCCCCGCATAGCGGACCTGAATTTTATTTTCGCGGTCAGAAAACTGTTTGTTAATTCTTTTACTCAATTCACCTGATAACGCGTCCAGCGCGCCAGCAGGCAGAGGCTTGGTTTTATCGATTGTGACTTCAACACGCATAGGACCTCCTGAATAGATTTGACTGTATATTTATACAGTCAAATCATGATCAGTGCAATACACGCTTGTGAGAATTTGTATTTAGTTCGACGTCACTTTCCAGTTCAGTGTCTGACCTGCGAGGAATGGCACAACAGATTCATCGCCCAACGCAATTTCTTCCGGCTGCGTCACCGGTATACGAGACATTTCGATGAAGTCTTCATTGAGCGGCAGGCCATAGAAACGCGGGCCGTTAAGGGAGCAAAACGCCTCAAAGTGTTGCAGTGCATTCATTTCTTCAAAGACGGTCGCATAAGCCGATAACGCCAGTGGGGCATTGAAGCAACCTGCACATCCGCAGCTCGATTCTTTACGGTCTTTGGTGTGCGGCGCAGAGTCGGTACCGAGGAAGAAGCGATCCGCGCCGCTGGCGATGACCTCACGCAATGCTTCCTGATGAACGTTGCGTTTGAGAATGGGGAGACAGAACAGGTGAGGGCGCACGCCGCCAACCAGCATGTGATTGCGGTTGAACATCAGATGCTGCGGCGTAATGGTTGCACCCAGATACTGATTGCCGGAAAGAACATACTGCGCGGCTTCTTTGGTGGTGATGTGCTCGAAGACAATTTTCAATTCAGGGAACTGACGACGCACCGGATCCATCACTTCATCAATGAAACGGGCTTCACGATCAAAAATATCGACATGGTTGTGAGTGACTTCACCGTGGATCAGCAAAGGCATACCGATTTTCTGCATACGTTCCAAAACAGGGTAAATCATTTTGGTATCAGAAACGCCATGCTGGGAATTTGTTGTCGCGTTGGCCGGATACAGTTTTGCTGCTGTGAACACGCCTTGCTCGAAACCGCGGGCAATTTCTTCCGGATCCAGAGAATCGGTCAGATAGCAGGTCATCAGAGGGGTAAAATTATGTCCGACAGGCAACGCGGCCATAATCCGTTCACGATATGCTATCGCAGCCGCCACGGTGGTTACGGGAGGACTCAGGTTTGGCATGACAATCGCACGACCAAATACTTCACTGGTGAAAGGTAACACCGTGCTGAGCATTTGGTCGTCACGAAGGTGAATATGCCAGTCATCTGGACGGCGGATTTTCAAAACTTGCGGTGTTGCGGTCATCAGGCAAAACTCCGGCATTGAGAGACAAGATATTGGGATCAGGTGCGGTAATGGGAGCATTAACGGCGGGGAACAAGAATAAGCGTAAAAGCGATGTGTTGCATCTGTTAAATAAAGTTCGTATTGAAATCAATGTGTCGAAAGGTTCATAGTGGGGACAGATTTTAGTCAGAGTGCTTACCGGTTCGCCGCTAAGCATGACCAAAAAAACAGGAGAACCATTATGGAAATCAGAGTTGTTGCCACTATTGTCGCTAAAAAAGAGTTTACGGCAAAAGTGACAGAAGCGTTGCTTGACGTAATTGAACCAAGCCGACAGGAAGTAGGGTGCCTGCAATATGAGTTGCATCAGGATCTCGATACAGAAGGGACTTTTGTTTTCTACGAGCGATGGGCCTCTGAAGAAGCGCTGAATCAACACAACAAAACTGAACATTTCCAGCATTTTGCAAAAAGCCTGGAAGGTAAACTGGAGGAACTCACGATTCGCCGGTTGAAAAGTCTGGCCTGATGAGATTGAATCTTCAACAGTTTCTATAAAAAAACCCGCCGAGGCGGGTTTTTTTAGACTGAGTGGTCAGCGATTACTCGGCTGGCATCTCAGGTTTGGTGGCCGGGGCTGTTGCAGTGGTGGCTGCCGCATGGCCGCCTGCAGAGCCCTTACCCTCAAAGTTGAACTCAGGACGAATCCAGTCACTGTGACGAGGTGGCTCTGGCACATAGGCAGGTGCTGGCGCCTTCGTCATTGGCGCGGTTGCGAGGTGCTTGAAGCGAGGTGCAACAACCGCAGCTTCAGTACTTGCCGGAGCGGCTGCGACTGGCGCAGTTTCCACAGCAGGTTTAACTTCAGCAACAGGTTCAGCTTTCACTTCGGGTTCGGCGACTGGCGCAGGTGCCTGAACTTCAGATGCAGCGAGAACATCTGTGGGTTCAACGATCGCAGGCTCGAGCGCTTCTGGCGCAACATCAACCACAGGTGTTTCTGCAACAGGTTCAGCTGTTACCGGTTCGACCAGCACTGGCTCGTCGGCTACAGGCTGTGCAACGTCTGCTGCTGCGATTTCGGCCGGCACCTCTTGTGGTGCAGCGTCAACAACATCATTGACAGGCTCTGCGACTGGCTGTTGCGTAACTTCAGTGATGTCAGATATGACCGGTGTATTCGCCTGTGCAATCTCGACCTGCTCAGTCAGCACTTCAGGAGTTTCTGTTTCAGTAACCTGTTGTTCAGAGGACTGAGCAACCGGATAAGTGACCCAGACTTTACCCGAAGCCATTTCCGGAGAAACGAACGCACCTGCAAGTGGCATTGGTGACTGGGTCGGATAACGCTCATCACGATAACGACGACGACGTTGGCCGCTTACACGCAGATGGCGTGGAGAACGACGTGAACGACGTGGCATGCCATTTTCACGGGCGTTGTCATTCTGATTATCTTCGCTATCAGCAACGTTTGCGGTTTCAGCATCAGAAGGTTCCTGCTCAGCAATCGCTGGCGCCGCAGGGCGAGTGCCGGTGATCAATAACTGAGCTGCAGCTTCTTCTTCATGATCTACTTCTGCTTCAGATTCGAAACGGATTTTATGCGACAACTGACGACGCTGACGGCGCTGAGTTGGCTGACGATCTTCCTGCTCAGTGTCATCGGCAACCACCGGAGCAGCAACTTGTTCGACAACTGCGACATCCTGAACTTTCTCTTCAGTTTGTGGTTTACGCTTGTCTTCAGAACGGCGACGCGAACGTTCACGGCGAGGCTGTTGCTGCTGTTCTTCACGAGCGACAGTTTCAACTTCTTCGCTACGGGTTTCGGTAACAACCTGTTCCTGATTACGGCGGCCACGGCGCTGCTGATCATCACGCTGTTCGCGATTATTTTCGCGGGTATCACGGCTTTCACCACGATTATCACGATTGTTGTCACGACCTTCGCCACGTTCACCACGATTACCGCGGTCATTGCGCTCACCGCGTTCTCCGTTGCGATCACGACGTCCGCCCTGGCGGCGTTGATTACGGCGTTCGTTGTTACGACGGTTTTCCGTTTCAGTAGCTTCCGGCGTCTCTTGCGGTGCTTCAACAGGTTTAACTTCCTGCTGTGGCTCCGGTGCGAACAAGCTTTTCAAACCACTCAGAAGGCGGCTGACAAACCCTGATTTCTCAGCAACAGGTGTCGCAGGCGCATTAACTGTTGCCGTTCTGGTTTTAACCGGTTCTTCGGTCACTGCTGCCTGCTCAAAGCTGGATGGAGGCGCTTCGCTTTGCAGCGCAAACGCAGCCAGTGCCGGTTGCTCAGGACGACGACGTTCAGTCGGCAACTCTTCTGAAGGTTGCAGCATTTCCGCTTCATGAATCTGTGGCAGCAAATAGCTCAGTGCAGAAATTTCTTCGCCTTTACGAACGCGAAGAACATGGTAGTGCGGAGTTTGCATCTGATCGTTAGGCACGATCACTGCACGCACACCACCCTGACGTTTCTCGATGGCATTCACCGATTCACGTTTTTCGTTCAGCAAGTAAGAAGCGATTGGCACCGGAACGATGGCATGCACTTCTTTAGTATTTTCTTTCAGTGCTTCTTCTTCGATCAAGCGCAGAATCGACAGTGACAGAGATTCGTTGTCACGGACGGTACCAGTACCTGCACAACGCGGGCAGATATGGTGCGTTGATTCACCCAATGACGGGCTGAGGCGCTGACGGGACATTTCCAGCAAACCGAAACGGGAAATGCGACCGATTTGAATACGGGCGCGGTCCTGACGAACGGCATCACGCAGACGGTTTTCTACTTCGCGCTGATGGCGAACAGGTGTCATGTCGATGAAGTCGATAACAATCAGACCACCGAGGTCACGCAGGCGTAACTGACGGGCAATTTCATCTGCAGCTTCAAGGTTGGTGTTGAATGCGGTTTCTTCGATATCGCCGCCGCGGGTTGCACGCGCGGAGTTGATGTCGATAGCGGTCAGCGCTTCGGTGCTGTCGATAACAATAGAGCCACCGGAAGGCAGACGGACTTCGCGCTGGAAAGCGGATTCAATCTGCGATTCGATTTGGTAATGACTGAACAGCGGAATTTCGCCAACATACGGCTTAATTTTGCTGCTGAAATCAGGACGACCCAGAGCAGCAATATGTTCTTTTGCCAGCTCGAGGACTTTCGGGTTATCGATGAGGATCTCACCGATGTCCGGGCGCAGGTAATCACGAAACGCACGAACGATAACGTTGCTTTCCTGATGGATCAGGAATGGCGCAGGGCGGCCTTCAGCGGCTTTCTTGATCGCATCCCAATGCTTAAGACGGAAAGTCAGGTCCCACTGCAGAGCTTCTGCGGATTTACCGACACCGGCAGTACGCACAATCAGTCCCATGCCATCAGGCAGTTGCAGGGAAGACAAGGCTTCTTTCAGTTCAGTACGGTCATCGCCTTCAATACGGCGGGAAATACCCCCTGCGCGTGGATTGTTTGGCATCAGAACCAGATAACTACCGGCCAGACTGATAAACGTCGTCAGTGCTGCGCCTTTATTTCCACGCTCTTCTTTATCTACCTGAACAATGACTTCCTGGCCTTCGCGCAACACATCTTTGATGTTCGGGCGGCCATGGGAAGAATAATTGCTTGGGAAATATTCGCGGGAAATTTCTTTCAGAGGGAGGAAACCATGTCGTTCCGCGCCGTAATCTACGAATGCTGCTTCCAGACTTGGCTCAATGCGGGTGATTTTACCTTTGTAAATATTCGCTTTTTTCTGCTCATGGCCCGGACTTTCAATATCCAAATCATACAGCCGCTGTCCATCTACGAGGGCAACGCGCAACTCTTCTTGCTGAGTTGCGTTAATCAACATTCTTTTCATCTTAACTTACTCATTATTATTCCATTATTGACAGAGCTGCGGGCAAAATGACCTCATGACCGGATAAACCGTTGGCCCCGAGTCTTCTCGCAAATCGTCAACCTCACGGCTGTCGCTTGCATAGGGGCGCATTATTTCGGTAAGTCTGCTTTTGCTGTATTAAAGACACCAGCGTTGTGAAAGCAGCACTTTTATTAGGGGAATAGCTTCTGAATTTGCGTTAACAGATCTCATTCCATTCGCCGGCCAAGCTGCAACCCGCAGCCCGCTAATTGCTTGATTTCACATTACGTCTTACGCCATTGCTGCGTTTTTGTGCGATCAGGCAAATCTATAATTCCTGCGTTTTCCCTAACTTAAGAGAAACAACGCCGAAAGTGACTTCATTATTCCATTGCAGGCACTGTGATAGCAAGGTGACTTTTCCCAAGCAGGTAAGATATTTACCTCAATGAGAGATGCGCCGCATTGTCAGAACCTGAGCTTTCTTAAAAAACAGGGGGAGTGAGAAGGTTTTCCTGTGCTGTTACTGGTAAAGTAAAAGTTAAGCACATAAAAATCAGTGGCGCGAACCGTGCCGGATATTTAGAATCGCGAGCCATGAAAACTGAGAATCCAACTGTACAATTAATCCCCATTTCTGACGACGAAGCTGGTCAGCGTATCGACAACTTCTTACTTAAAATCCTTAAGGGCGTGCCGAAGAGCATGATCTATCGCATCGTGCGTAAGGGTGAAGTGCGGGTAAATAAGAAAAGAATTAAGCCGGAATATAAATTAATTGCCGGTGATGAAGTGCGTGTCCCGCCCGTTCGTGTTGCTGAACGTGATGAAGCGCCTGTTTCTGCAAAGCTGGATAAAGTCGCCGCGCTGGCGGATTGCATCTTATATGAAGACGATCATTTGCTGATCCTTAATAAACCTTCCGGCACTGCCGTACACGGCGGCAGTGGTTTAAGTTTCGGCGTGATTGAAGGCCTGCGTGCGCTGCGTCCGGATGCTCGTTTTCTGGAACTGGTTCACCGTCTGGACCGTGATACTTCCGGTGTTTTGCTGGTCGCCAAGAAACGCTCTGCACTGCGTTCCTTACATGAGCAACTGCGTGTGAAAAGCATGCAAAAGGATTATCTGGCGTTGGTCCGGGGTGAATGGCCGTCACACTGCAAAGTCGTGCAGGCCCCTTTACTGAAAAATATTCTGCAAAGCGGCGAACGTATTGTCAGGGTTAATGCCGAAGGCAAGCCTTCAGAAACGCGCTTCAAAATTGAAGAACGTTATGAGTTTGCAACTCTGGTTAAAGCCAGCCCGGTGACCGGCAGAACCCATCAGATCCGCGTACACGCATTGCATGCCGGACATCCGATTGCGTTTGATGACCGCTATGGTGAGCGTGATTTCGATGCAAAACTGTCCGGAACAGGCCTCAATCGTTTATTCCTGCATGCGGCGGCGTTGCGTTTTGAGCATCCGAACACGGGTGAGACGATGCGTATTGAAGCACCGATGGATGCCAAACTGCGTAACTGCCTGAAAGTTTTACGGGGTAAAACGACAGCACGTTAAAGTGCGAATAGTAAACAGAGGCGCACAGAGTGCGCCTTTTTTATTCCTTTTATAGCAACGGATTGATGCCTTCCTGACGCAACAAGGCGAGCAGGGCAATAAGAGGCAACCCAATCAGCGTGTTCGGGTCGCGTCCTGCCAGACTGTCGAAAAGTGTGATCCCCAGTCCTTCGCATTTAAAGCTCCCGGCACAGTCATAAGGTTGTTCGCGATGCAAATAACCGGTAATTTCTTCATCAGTTAATGACCGGAAGGTCACGTCAAATGTTTCACATAAAGTCTGCGCCGTTTGTGTTTCGCCGTTATACAGGCTCAGGCCGGTGTAAAACGTCACTGTCTTGCCACTGGCAGCACGCAACTGGTGGAATGCGTTATCAAACGTGTGCGGCTTGCCGGTTATTTTTCTGTCAATCACGCAGACCTGATCAGAACCGATTATCAGGTGTTCAGGATACAAAGCTGCAAGCACGCTGGCTTTGCTGTAAGCCAGACGCTGCACCAGTTCGGCGGGTTTTTCGTCCCGACCCGGCGTCTCATCAATGGCGGGTGAGGCGCAGGAAAATACCAGGCCGGCTTTATCGAGAAGGGCCTTGCGGTAAACCGATGTTGAAGCCAGAAGTAATTTTTTTTGATGTGCTGACATAATTTTTTTTCACAAAGCGTAGCGTTATTGAATCGCACATTTTAAACTGTCGGCCGCTGCGGAAGCGAATATTGGTGAAAGGTGCGGTTTTAAGGCCTTTTTCTTTGACTCTCTGTCGTTACAAAGTTAATATGCGCGCCCTATGCAAAAAGTAAAATTACCCCTGACCCTTGATGCGGTTCGCACTGCCCAGAAGCGTTTAGACTATACAGGTGTCTATACTGCTGATCAGGTTACGCGTGTTGCCCAATCAGTGGTCAGTGTGGATTCTGATATACAAACCTCTTTGTCGTTTAATATCGACAACCAGCGTCTGGCTGTGATTACCGGCCACTCCGATGTTGCTGTCACTCTGGAATGCCAGAGATGCGGTAAGACGTTTGAACATCAGGTTCACACAACATATTGTTTTAGTCCTGTCCAGAATGATGAACAGGCTGAGGCATTACCGGAAGCGTACGAGCCGATCGAAGTCGATGATTTTGGCGAAGTTGATTTGCTGGCAATGATTGAAGACGAAATTATTCTTTCACTGCCTGTCGTGCCGGTACATGAATCTGAACACTGTGAAGTGTCCGAAGCGGACATGGTATTCGGTAAACTGCCTGAAGAGGCGGAGAAACCAAATCCATTTGCCGTATTAGCGAGTTTAAAGAAAAGTACTTAAGGAGTAAGGTCCATGGCCGTACAACAGAATAAACCAACCCGTTCTAAACGTGGCATGCGTCGTTCACATGATGCTCTGACCACTTCCACTCTGTCTGTGGACAAGACTTCTGGTGAAACTCACCTGCGTCACCACATCACTGCCGACGGTTTCTACCGCGGTCGCAAGGTAATCGGCTGATATTTGTCTGCAACTTATTCACGTGATAAGTGCTGGCAAGGCGATACCTTGACTCGTCTAACCATCGCGTTAGATGTAATGGGCGGAGATTTCGGTCCTTCCGTCACAGTGCCTGCTTCATTGCAGGCACTGATCTCTAATTCTGAATTAGACCTCCTTCTGGTCGGCGATCCCGACGCAATCACACCTTTCTTAGCCAAAGCCGATCCTTCTTTAACAGAGCGAATTCGGATAATTCCTGCTGAATCAGTTATAGCCAGCGATTTACGCGCGTCGCAAGCTATACGGGCCAGTAAAGGAAGCTCGATGCGTGTGGCGTTGGAACTGATCAAGAGTGGTGATGCACTGGCGTGTGTCAGTGCCGGGAATACCGGCGCACTGATGGGATTAGCCAAGCTGGTTGTCAAGCCGCTGGATGGCATTGAGCGCCCGGCGTTGATGAGCGTGCTACCTAACCAGCAACGTAGTAAAACTGTGGTGCTGGATCTGGGCGCCAACGTTGAGTGCGACAGCACGATGTTGGTCCAGTTTGCCGTGATGGGGGCTGTGATGGCCGAACAGGTGGTGGGGATCACGAATCCCCGCGTTGCCTTGCTCAATATCGGCGAAGAGGAAAGCAAAGGGCTGGATAATATCCGTGAAGCCGCCGCGATTTTAAAAAATACCGCACTAATCAACTATATCGGTTATCTTGAAGGTAACGACCTTCTGACCGGTAAAACAGATGTGATGGTGTGTGACGGCTTTGTGGGTAACGTTACGCTCAAGACCATGGAAGGTGTAATAAGGATGTTTTTGTCACTGTTAAAATCCTCGGGAGAGGGTGGCAAGAAGGCCTGGTGGTTGAAATGGTTAGGTCGGATTCTGCAGAAAAAATTGCTAAAGCGTTTTAGCCATCTCAATCCCGACCAGTATAATGGCGCATGTTTGTTAGGATTACGGGGCATCGTTATTAAAAGCCACGGCGGAGCAAACCAGCGTGCGTTTGCTGTTGCTATCGAACAGGCTGTGCAGGCGGTGCAGCGGCAAGTCCCTCAGCGGATTGCCGCGCGCCTTGAAGCTGTATTACCCAAGAGTGACTGATCGTACATGTATACAAAGATTCTCGGTACGGGGAGCTATTTGCCCGTGCAAGTTCGGACTAATGCCGACTTAGAAAAAATGGTGGATACCTCCGACGAGTGGATCGTCACACGTACGGGTATTCGTGAACGTCGTATCGCTGCACCGGATGAGACTGTGGCCACAATGGGCCTGCACGCTGCTGAAAAAGCACTTGAAATGGCCAGCGTCAGCGCAAGCGACGTAGGTTTGATCATTGTTGCAACAACCTCATCTTCACATGCATTCCCGAGTTCAGCCTGCCAGGTGCAGAATATGCTCGGCATCAGGGATTGCGCAGCGTTCGATCTGGCGGCGGCATGTGCAGGTTTCACCTATGCGCTGAGCGTTGCCGATCAATACATTAAAAACGGTGCTGTAAAATACGCGCTGGTGATTGGATCTGATGTGCTATCCCGTAAACTCGATCCTGAAGATCGTGGCACGGTGATCCTCTTTGGAGATGGCGCTGGCGCAGTATTGCTGGGAGCTTCCGAAGAGCAAGGCATCATCTCCACTCACATGCATGCCGATGGTCATTACGGTAATCTGTTGACGTTGGCGTACCCTAGCCAGTCAGAACCAGAAAAACCTGCTTATGTCACTATGGCAGGTAATGAAGTCTTCAAAGTCGCGGTGACTGAGTTGGCGCACATTGTTGATGAAACCCTGACGGCAAATAATCTCGACCGCTCCGCTCTTGACTGGCTGGTGCCACATCAGGCGAACCTGCGCATCATCAGCGCAACAGCGAAAAAGCTGGGTATGGGCATGGATAAAGTCGTTGTTACGCTCGATCGTCATGGCAATACGTCGGCGGCTTCGGTGCCTGCAGCACTTGACGAAGCTGTCCGTGACGGCAGAATTCAGCGCGGGCAATTAGTGTTGCTCGAAGCATTTGGCGGTGGCTTTACCTGGGGCTCGGCGCTGGTACGTTTTTGATTTAACAGGATGATAAAAATGACAAAAATAGCGGTGGTTTTCCCTGGTCAGGGTTCTCAGACACTCGGTATGCTGGCTGATTTAGCCGCTGCGCATCCGGTGGTTGAAGAAACATTTGCCGAGGCTTCTTCGGCACTGGGGTACGATTTATGGCAGTTGGTGCAGCAGGGGCCGGCTGAAGAACTGAACAAAACCTGGCAGACGCAACCGGCATTGCTGGCCGCTTCTGTCGCCATATGGCGCGTATGGCAGCAACAGAATGGCACTCAGCCTGTTCTGATGGCTGGCCACAGTCTGGGTGAGTATTCCGCTTTGGTTTGTGCTGGTGTACTGGATTTTAAACAGGCGATTTCTCTGGTTGAACTGCGCGGTAAGCTGATGCAGGAAGCCGTTCCGGCCGGAACTGGCGCGATGTATGCGATCATTGGTCTGGATAATGATGCCATTGCCAAAGCTTGTGAAGAATCTGCACAGGGTCAGGTTGTTTCTCCGGTGAACTTTAACTCGCCTGGTCAGGTTGTGATCGCGGGTAACAAAGAAGCCGTAGAACGCGCTGGTGCAGCATGTAAAGAAGCCGGTGCAAAACGTGCTCTGCCTCTGCCTGTCAGCGTACCTTCACATTGTGCACTGATGAAGCCAGCCGCTGAAAAGATGGCGATTGCGCTCGAAAATGTCACTTTCAATGCGCCACAGTACTCTGTCGTGAATAACGTTGACGTGAAAGTCGAAACGTCTCCTGAAGCGATCCGCAGTGCGCTGGTACGTCAGTTGTACAGCCCGGTTCGCTGGACTGAGTCTGTCGAATACATCGCTGCACAAGGCGTAGAACAGTTATTAGAAGTGGGACCAGGTAAAGTGCTGACCGGTCTGACCAAACGTATTGTTGACACCCTGACGGCTGCCGCTGTGAATGACACGGCAAGTCTGGCAGCGGCGCTTGAACAGTAATAAGAGGATGAGTATGAGCTTCGAAGGCAAAATTGCACTGGTTACCGGTGCCAGCCGTGGTATTGGCCGCGCAATCGCAGAAAAACTGGTTGCTGGTGGCGCGAAAGTGATCGGCACTGCGACCAGCGAGAAAGGCGCAGAAGCGATCGGCGAATATTTAGGCGAGAATGGCAAAGGTATCATGCTCAATGTGGTTGATTCTGCATCTATTGAGCAAGTATTGGCGACGATTCGAGCTGAATTTGGCGAAATTGATATTTTAGTTAATAATGCCGGCATTACCCGTGATAACCTTCTCATGCGTATGAAGGATGATGAGTGGCAGGATATCCTGGATACGAACCTGACTTCAGTGTTTCGGCTGTCAAAAGCTGTCATGCGGGCTATGATGAAGAAACGGTGTGGACGGATTATTACAATTGGTTCCGTTGTTGGCACCATGGGTAACGCAGGGCAGGCGAATTACGCGGCGGCTAAAGCTGGCTTGATTGGTTTTAGTAAGTCTTTGGCACGTGAGGTCGCTTCACGTGGCATTACTGTCAACGTCGTCGCTCCTGGCTTTATTGAGACGGATATGACAAGGGCGTTGACAGATGATCAACGCGCAGGCATTTTGTCATCAGTTCCAGCCAACCGGTTGGGCGATGCCAAAGAAATTGCCAGCGCCGTTGCTTTTTTAGCCTCTGACGAGGCCAGCTACATCACGGGTGAAACATTACATGTCAATGGCGGCATGTACATGATTTAAAAATTACGAAATTATTTGCGTTTTTTGCGGTAAAAACCGCAAAATAGAGCAAATTCGTGGTTTGAACAGCCTGGATTTAGTTGCATCTTTTTCAACATTTTATACACTACGAAAACCATCGCGAAAGCGAGTTTTGATAGGAAATTTAAGAGTATGAGCACTATCGAAGAACGCGTTAAGAAAATCATCGTTGAACAGCTGGGTGTTAAACAGGAAGAAGTAGTGAATGCTGCATCTTTCGTAGACGACCTTGGCGCTGATTCTCTCGACACCGTTGAGCTGGTTATGGCTCTGGAAGAAGAGTTTGATACCGAGATCCCTGACGAAGAAGCTGAAAAAATCACTACTGTTCAGGCAGCAATTGATTTTATCAACGCTAGCCAACAGTAAGCGTACATGCTTTAAGTTTAGATAGTTAGGCGGTCATTTGACCGCCTAAGTTTTTTTTATCCCACGGTATTACTACTTTTTTCCCTCCCTGGAGGACATACGTGTCTAAGCGTCGAGTTGTAGTGACTGGACTGGGCATGCTGTCTCCTGTCGGCAATACTGTAGAGTCCACTTGGAACGCTCTCCTTGCCGGTCAGAGTGGCATCAGCCTGATCGACCATTTTGATACTAGTGCCTACGCAACGCGTTTTGCTGGCTTAGTAAAAGATTTTAACTGTGAAGACTTCATCCCGCGCAAAGATGCCCGCAAGATGGATGCCTTTATTCAGTATGGTATTACTGCCGGTATTCAGGCGATGCAAGACTCCGGGCTTGAGGTAACTGCTGAGAACGCGCCACGCATTGGTGCGGCGATCGGTTCCGGTATCGGTGGGCTTGGTCTGATTGAAGAAAACCATTCCTCATTGGTTAACGGCGGACCCCGCAAAATTAGTCCTTTCTTCGTTCCATCCACTATCGTCAACATGATTGCAGGTCATTTGAGTATCATGTTCGGGTTGCGTGGGCCGAGTATTTCTATTGCAACAGCCTGTACTTCTGGGGTGCATAATATTGGTCATGCAGCACGTATCATCGCTTATAACGATGCCGACGTGATGCTGGCAGGCGGCGCGGAAAAAGCCAGTACCCCGTTGGGCGTCGGTGGATTCGGTGCAGCACGCGCGCTTTCAACGCGCAATGACAATCCTCAGGCGGCGAGTCGTCCGTGGGATAAAGATCGTGATGGTTTCGTACTGGGTGACGGCGCAGGTATTATGGTGCTGGAAGAGTACGAACATGCCCGTAAACGCGGTGCAAAAATTTATGCTGAAATTGTCGGTTTTGGCATGAGCAGCGATGCTTACCATATGACATCACCGCCGGAAGATGGCGCGGGTGCGGCATTGGCGATGGAGAACGCACTGCGTGACGCGGGTGTTTCTGCGGCTCAGATTGGTTACATCAACGCACACGGCACCTCGACTGCGGCGGGTGATAAAGCCGAAGCCCAGGCGGTTAAATCCGTCTTTGGTGCTGATGCGCATAAAGTTATGGTCAGCTCGACAAAGTCGATGACCGGCCATCTCTTAGGCGCAGCGGGTGCGGTGGAGTCCATTTTCACCTTGCTGGCATTACGCGACCAGGCGGTTCCGCCGACCATCAATCTGGATAATCCGGATGAAGGTTGTGATCTGGATTTCGTCCCTCACGAAGCGCGCCAGGTTAAAGATATGCAGTATTCCTTGTGCAACTCGTTCGGTTTCGGCGGTACCAATGGTTCGCTGGTATTCCGTAAGATCTGATCCCGCACAAGCTGTGTTTGTGAAGGCCCGTTAATCGGGCCTTTTTGTTGTCTGAATTAAAGCGAAGACTGAATACAACAATGCGTAAACGGGATGCGTGTTCCTGCTGGCAGCGCGTGTCAATACGATAAAGTAAGAATGCTCTCCTTGATGCGACAGACCGGCTCACGCAGGCTCTGCTGTCAGAGAATCGTGACCATAAGCTCCAGAACCGGAGGAAGTAACCATGTGGATTAATGGTGTGGCGGCCGCGATGTTGTCGGCAAGTGACCGTTCAGTGCAGTTTGGCGACGGTTGCTTTACCACAGCCAGGGTGTCAGACGGTGTGATTGTGTTTCTGGCCGGGCATATTCAGCGTCTGCAACGTGCTGCGTCGGTACTGCGGATTGAAGGTGTGGACTGGACGGCTCTGGAACAGGAAATGGTTCTGGCTGCCGGACAGCAGAAAGAGGCAGTGGTTAAAGCCGTCGTGACGCGCGGGCAGGGCGGCCGAGGTTACAGCGCCGCAGGTTGCTCTGCGCCGACGCGTATTGTTTCTGCGTCTGATTATCCGGTGCATTATCACGCGTGGCGGCAACAGGGCGTGAAACTCGCGCTGAGCCCGGTCACACTGAGTAAGAACCCGTTGCTGGCCGGAATAAAACATCTTAACCGGCTGGAACAGGTAATGATCCGCATGCATCTTGACCAGACAGATGCCAATGAAGCGCTGGTGGTTGACACCTCGGGCTGCCTGGTGGAATGCTGTGCGGCAAATTTATTCTGGCGTAAGGGAAATCAGGTGTTTACTCCGGATTTATCGCAGTCCGGCGTTGATGGTCTTATGCGTCAGCACGTCATCCGCGTACTTGAAGCGACATCCCCCTGGGTTGTGAACATCGTCAGTGAATCTGCGGAAACATTATCAGATGCTGACGAAATCCTGATTTGTAACGCCCTGATGCCCGTTCTGCCGGTGAATCAGGTCGATGACAAATATTACATTTCACGGCGTTTGTGCGATTTCCTGCTCCAGAGCTGTTAAGAAAAAGTGATTAAACAATGACAAACAAAAAGACCAAAATCTTCGCCCTCATTGCCCTGATTCTGTTAGGGCTGGCGACGTTTGCCTATCAAAAAGTAAAACAGTTTGCGGATCGCCCGATCAATGTCAGCAGCGAAACTATCTTTACCCTGCCCGCAGGCACGGGACGCGTGGTGCTGGAAACACTGCTAATTGACAAAAAACTGATGAAGCCCAATCCGTGGTTTCCGTGGTTATTACGTTTAGAACCTGAACTGAGCGAGTTTAAAGCTGGTACTTACCGTTTTGAAAAAGGCATGACAGTACGTCAGATGCTTGAGCTGCTGAAAAGCGGTAAAGAGGCCCAATTCAGCGTTCGTTTTGTAGAGGGCTTTAAGCTCAGCGACTGGATGAAAGTTCTGGATAAATCAGAGTATCTGAAGCATGAACTCAGTGGTAAAAGTGGCGAAGACATTGCCGCCGCGCTGGGCGCAACGGACACCAAAAATCTCGAAGGCTGGCTGTATCCGGATACTTACCATTACACTGCGGGCATGACCGATTTATCTCTGCTCAAACGTGCTCACGTAAGGATGGAAAAAACGGTGGCGGATATCTGGAAAGGCCGCATGGATTCTCTGCCGTATAAAACACCTGCTGATATGGTCACCATGGCGTCGATCATTGAAAAAGAAACTGCAGTTAAAGATGAGCGCCCTGAAGTCGCTTCAGTATTTATTAACCGCCTGCGTATTGGTATGCGATTGCAAACCGATCCGACGGTGATTTACGGGATGGGTGATAAATACACTGGCAACATCACCAAGAAAGATCTGGAAACGCCGACTCCGTACAATACCTACGTGATCACCGGCCTGCCGCCGTCGCCAATTGCGATGCCGAGCGAAGCCTCACTGCAGGCCGCCGCGCATCCGGCGAAAACCCCGTATCTATACTTTGTCGCAGACGGCAAAGGCGGGCATACTTTCAGCACCAACCTTGAGAACCATAACAAGGCGGTTCGTGTGTACATAGAGGCGCTTAAGAATAAGAATGAAAAGTAACTTCATTGTGATTGAAGGCCTTGAAGGGGCAGGGAAAACTACTGCTCATGACGTGGTCGTCAATGCTCTGCGTCAGCACGGCGTGGGCGAAATCGTCTTCACCCGTGAACCGGGTGGAACGCCGCTTGCTGAGAAATTACGCGATTTATTCAAACGCGGCGTCGATGGCGAAAAACCTACCGTGAAAGCAGAAGTACTGATGCTTTATGCCGCCCGTGTTCAGCTGGTCGAAACGGTAATTTTGCCTGCACTGGCGCGTGGCGCGTGGGTTGTCGGGGACCGGCATGATCTTTCTTCACAGGCCTACCAGGGCGGTGGTCGCGGGATTGATGCCAAACTGATGACCTCCTTGCGTGATACCGTCCTGGGTGATTTCCGTCCTGATTTGACGCTGTATCTTGATCTGCCTCCGGCCATCGGATTGCAACGCGCCCGTGCCCGTGGGGAACTGGATCGTATTGAGCAGGAAGCGTTGCCTTTCTTTGAGCGTACGCGTACGCGTTATCTCGAACTTGCTGCCGGAGACAGCCGCATCAAAACCATCGATGCCTCCCAATCCATTGAGCAGGTCACCGCTTCCATCGAGCTGACGTTGAAAAACTGGTTCGATGAGCAGGTTTTACAAGGCAACGCATCATGAACTGGTATCCGTGGCTCAGTGGCCCGTACAGACAACTGGTCGGGCAATATCTGACGGGGCGTGGCCACCACGCTTTGCTGATGCATGCGGCTGCGGGGATGGGTGATGAGGCGCTGGTGTATGGTCTGAGTCGATGGTTGCTGTGCCGGCATAAGGACGGGGAAAAAAGCTGCGGAACCTGCCACAGCTGCCAGCTGATGATTGCCGGAAACCATCCTGACTGGCATATTCTCCAGCCTGAAAAGGGCAAAAACTCTCTGGGCATCGACCCGGTGCGTCAGCTTATTGAAACGCTGTACAACTATTCGCAACAGGGCGGCGCAAAAGTTGTATGGATCCCTCAGACAGAGATGCTGACCGAAGCAGCGGCCAATGCCTTGCTGAAAACGCTGGAAGAGCCGCCTGCTGGCACTTATTTCCTGCTCGGTTGCCGGGAGCCTTCGGCTTTACTGGCGACGATCCGCAGTCGCTGCTTCTACTGGCATCTGCCGGTGCCTGAAGAAACGCTGGCGGTGCACTGGATAAACCGCCAGCTCAGCGCGGATCCGGTCGCGATTAAAACCGCCCTGCGTTTGGCCAACGGCGGGCCATTATCGGCCATTGAACTGTTGCAGCCGGAGCGCTGGAAACAACGCGTGGCGCTTTGCCAGCAGCTTTACGTTCAGTGCCAGCAGCAGGATATGCTTTCTCTGTTGTCTCAGCTTAATCATGAGGATGCCGCTGAACGCCTGTACTGGCTGGCGACGTTACTGCTGGATGCTGTCAAATGGCAGCAACATGCCGGGCAGTTCATCATTAATCACGATCAGCAGCCGCTGATTGCTTTGCTGGCAGGCGCGCAGTCTAACGCATCTCTGCAACAGTCGGTTACGGCGTGGATGCACTGCCGTCAGCAATTGATTTCCATCGTGGGGGTAAACCGCGAACTGCTGCTGACAGAACAGCTGCTGGAATGGGAACAAATGCTTCAGGGGGCGGTTTCCTCGTCAGTTTTCAGTTCCGCGCTATCGCGCTGATATACTCTTTATCTTCAACATACCGCAACGAGTTAATTATTATGTTTTTAGTCGATTCCCACTGCCACCTCGACAGCCTGGATTACAACGAGCTGCATTCAGGCGTGGACAGTGTGCTGGAAAAAGCCCGCGAACGTGATGTGAAATTTATGCTGGCCGTCGCAACAACCCTGCCGGGCTATCGGGCAATGACGCAGCTGATTGGTGATCGCCCGGACGTGGCATTTTCCTGCGGTGTTCATCCGCTGAATATCGACGATGGTTACGATTTCAACGAGCTGCGTGAGCTTGCCGCCAGCCCGAAAGTGGTGGCGATGGGGGAAACCGGTCTGGATTATTTTTATCAGAAAGAAGCGCATCAGCTGAAACTGCAGCAGGACTCTTTCCGCGAGCACATCCGTATTGGCCGCGAGCTGAACAAACCGGTGATCGTCCATACCCGTGATGCCCGCCAGGATACACTGGATATTCTCAAAGAAGAGAAAGCAGGGGAGTGCGGTGGTGTACTCCATTGCTTTACCGAGGATTTGCCGACCGCAAAATTCCTGCTCGATCTGGGTTTTTATATCTCTTTCTCCGGAATTGTGACTTTCCGTAATGCCGATGCGCTGCGTGAAGTGGCACGTTACGTCCCGCTGGATCGTCTGCTGGTAGAAACTGATTCGCCATACCTGGCACCGGTTCCGCATCGCGGAAAGGAAAACCAGCCTGCTTATGTGCGTGACGTTGCCGACTACATGGCAGTGCTCAAAGGCGTGAGCGTGGAACAACTTGCCGAAGCCACGACAGCCAACTTTTCACGATTATTTCACATCGATTCTTCTTCCCTGATGTCACTTTAGGCCAGGTCATATTCTCTGTATTTATTTTTCACCTCGTAATTAATCCTCTGAATGAGGTATTTTGGCACCGTTTTAGGCGGTGTCAGGGGGCTTTTATTCGGATTTTATGTTGATAAATGGTGTCTTTTAAGACGCTCTTACTGCATTTTTCAGAAAAACGTGACTGCCATCAAACATTAACAAAGGGAATTATTTTACCCTGCGTAAAAATTAAAAGGGGTGCTCAGACACCCGACAGCAAAAGGTTCGCAACACTTTTGCAAAGCGGTTAGTTATCAGGCTAAACCGCAATAAGTATCAAAAAGAATCATTACTCAGGAGCACAATCAATTATGTTTAAGAACGCGTTTGCAAACCTTCAAAAGGTCGGTAAATCGCTAATGCTGCCAGTATCCGTACTGCCAATCGCAGGTATCCTGCTTGGTGTCGGTTCTGCAAACTTTAGCTGGCTGCCACTGATCGTTTCTCATGTTATGGCCGAAGCCGGTGGTTCAGTCTTCGCTAATATGCCTTTGATCTTTGCTATTGGTGTTGCCTTAGGCTTCACTAACAACGACGGTGTTTCTGCACTGGCGTCCGTTGTGGCATATGGCATCATGGTGAAAACCATGGCGGTTGTGGCTCCACTGGTTCTGCATTTGCCCGCTGAAGAAATTGCAGCCAAGCATCTGGCCGATACCGGCGTACTGGGCGGTATCATCTCCGGTGCGATTGCGGCTTACATGTTCAACCGTTTCTATCGTATCAAGTTGCCAGAATATCTGGGCTTCTTCGCCGGTAAACGTTTTGTTCCGATCATCTCTGGTCTGGCTGCGATTATCCTGGGTGTGGTTCTGTCCTTCATCTGGCCGCCAATCGGTACAGGTATCCAGACCTTCTCACAATGGGCGGCTTACCAGAACCCGGTCGTGGCATTCGGTATCTACGGTGTGGTAGAACGTGCACTTGTTCCGTTTGGTCTGCACCATATCTGGAACGTTCCATTCCAGATGCAAATCGGTGAGTACGTGAACTCTGCAGGTCAGGTGTTCCACGGCGATATCCCACGTTATATGGCCGGTGACCCAACTGCAGGTAAACTGTCAGGTGGCTTCCTGTTCAAAATGTACGGTCTGCCAGCCGCTGCGGTTGCTATCTGGCATTCAGCGAAACCTGAAAATCGTGCAAAAGTCGGCGGCATCATGATTTCCGCTGCCCTGACTGCGTTCCTGACCGGTATCACTGAGCCAATCGAATTCTCCTTCATGTTCGTTGCGCCGATCCTGTACGTGATCCACGCGATTCTGGCCGGTCTGGCATTCCCAATCTGTATCCTGTTGGGTATGCGTGACGGCACCAGCTTCTCGCACGGTCTGATCGACTTCATCGTTCTGAGTGGTAACAGCAGCAAAATCTGGCTGTTCCCAATCGTAGGTGCGGTGTATGCGGTTGTTTACTACAGCATCTTCCGTTTCCTGATTGCGAAGCTGGATCTGAAAACACCTGGTCGTGAAGACTCTACCAGCGAAACCACCGCGCAGGGCGGTTCTGAAATGTCCGCCTCTCTGGTTCAGGCTTTCGGCGGCAAAGACAACATCACTAACCTTGATGCCTGTATTACCCGTCTGCGCGTCAGCGTAGCGGATGTCTCCAAAGTCGATCAGGCTGGCCTGAAAAAACTGGGTGCGGCAGGTGTGGTGGTTGCAGGTTCTGGTGTTCAGGCCATTTTCGGTACCAAGTCTGACAACCTGAAAACCGATATGGACGAGTACATGCGTAGCCATTAATGGTGAGCAATGTCTGGTTCTGAGAAAGGAGGCTTCGGCCTAATGCCGATCGTTTAAGGATCAGTTGACCGATCCGGTGGCTCGTGTAAAAAGGGTTCATGCTCATCATGGACCCTT